>JAKDLH010000388.1 GCA_030452945.1 Microlunatus sp.
GTCCATGATTTAAGCGTGGAACTACTTGACTTGTATTCGTACAGACACGGGTCGAGCGGATGCGGAGCAAGACGGTCGTCGCGCTCTGATATCAACAGAGGTAAGGCAGTGGGCCGGTTCGCGCGCGAGCTGACCCGCGATCGACCAACTACTCAGGAGAGGGCACAAGGCGATGTATCACCCGACGACCCCAGAGCTGGCCGCACGACGCAAGGAGCTGGCACCGCACACCCATGACGCGTTCGAGGAGTTCAGCCGCGCTGTGTTCGCCGACGGCGCGCTGCCGGGCAAGACCAAACAGCTGCTCGCGGTCGCCGTCGCGCACACGACTCAGTGTCCGTACTGCATCCAGGGACACACCCGCCTCGCTCACCGCGCCGGTGCCAGTGACGAGGAGATCATGGAAGCCGTCTGGGTGGCGGCCGAGATGCGTGCCGGCGGTGCTTACGCGCATTCGACCCTGGCGCTGGAGGTGCTTAGTAAGGTCAGCGACTCGAAGTAGTGCGCGGGGTGTAGCCACCGACCTCGGAGCGCAGCCCCACGGCGAATCGGTTCCAGCCGTTGATCGCCACGATGGCCAGGGTGAGCGCCACGATCTCCTCCGGGGTGAAGACGGCCGCCACCTGCTCGTACGCCGAGTCCGGCGCCCCGGTCTGCGACACCAAGGTCAGCGACTCGCACCATTCCAGCGCCGCTCGTTCCCGGTCGGAGAAGTCCGGAGCCTCACGCCAGGCGGCCACCAGGTGCATTCGATCGTCGGACTCGCCAAGCGCCCGCGCGTCCTTGGTGTGCATCTCGAGGCAGTGCGCGCATCCGTTGAGCTGGGAGGCACGGATCTTCACCAACTCGACCAGCAACGGTTCCAGCGGGCCGCCGTGCACGGCCTTTTCCAAGCCGAGCATGGCGTCCCGGGCTGCCGGATGGATCTTCATGTAGTCGACACGCACGCCGTCCCCTTCCGCCAGCACCGCCTAGTTCTCACCAGATCGACTTGTATAAAGTGAGACCAAACGAATGGAGTTGACTATGAGTATCGCCAAGCGTAGTGCCCAGAGCACCTGGGAAGGTCCGCTGGCCAGTGGCCGCGGGACGATCGTCGGTGGCAGCGGCGCCCTGGACGGGCTGGATGTCACCTGGGCCGCTCGCACCGAGGAGCCCGGCGGTCTGACCAGCCCCGAAGAGTTGGCCGCGGCCGCGCATTCCTCGTGTTTCTCAATGGCTCTCGCCCTCGGACTGGGTGAGCGGAAGACTCCGCCACAGCGACTCCAGGTCGAGGCGACCGTCACTCTCGACGAGGTCGACGGCCGGCCCACCATCGTCTCCTCCGAGCTGGTGGTCAAGGCACAGGTCTCGGGGATCGACGGCGACGGTTTCCAGAAGGCCGTGGACGAGGCAGCCGAGTTGTGCCCGGTCTCGCGGCTGTTCACCGGGGCTCGGATCAGCGTCGACGCCACGCTCGACCCCAGCTGAGGGCGGGGCCGGCTCCAACCCGGCTCCCGCCATCCGGGGCGGTGGTTACGGAGCGAGGAAGTACTCTCCGATGTACTTCTCACCCTCATCGCAGAAGAACGTGACCACGTTGTCAACACCCTCGGCGACAAGTTCGCGTGCCGCCAACAGATGGGCGCCTGAACTGGGTCCAACGAACAGACCGAACTCCCGGGCCAGCCGTCGCATCTCGGCGATGGCGCGGTCACTGTCGACCGGCACCATCGCGTCGATCACGCTGCGGTGGCGGGCGACGATGCCGGGCACGAAACCGTCGGCGATGCCCTCGATGAGATGTCGGCCGACCTCGCCGCACATCAGCGTGCACGATTCGTTCGGCTCCACCGCGATCACCCGGCAGGCCGGGTTCGCCGCGCGGAACGCTTGTCCGACGCCGACGATGGTGCCGCCGGTGCCCACGCCGCCGACCACGGCGCCCGGCATGACGCCGTTGAGCTGGCGTAGCACTTCCGGTCCCAGCCAGGTCCGGTTCTCTTCTACGTTCCACTCGTTATCGAACTGCTGGGGCGCGTAGTAGCCCGGTTCGGCGCCGAGTTCGCGCACCTTGGCCAGCGCGTCGTTGACGTGGAAGTCGCCGATCGTCATCACCTGCGCCCCGAATGCCCGGGAGATGGCGGCCCGCTCGGCGCTCATCCCATCGGGCATCACGACCAGCATCTGGTAACCCTTTGCCGCGGCGACCATGGACATCGCGTTGCCGGTGTTGCCGCTGGACGCCTCGACGATGGTGTCGCCGGGCTCGAGCAGCCCCTCGGCCTCGGCCCGCTCGATCATGTAGAGGGCGATCCGCGCCTTGATCGATCCGGACGGGTTCAGGTACTCCAACTTGACCCACACCCCGTCCACCTGGATCAGCGGGGTGTTGCCGATCGCGTCCAGAATGCTGTGGCGGTTCGGGTGCTCATCGGCGCCATCGGACGGTACCGCGGTCACGTTGTGTTCTCCTGTCGGTCGCGCTGACCGGCGATCCGCGCGCGGCGTCGGGTCAGCACTCATGGCTGAGCAGGTCCGCGAGGACCGCGGCCTGGCTGATGTCGGCGTTCTTGGTGGCGGTCAGCAGCGTCACCTTGTCTTGTCCGGCGAGGTCGCGCAGGCGTTGCAGGGCTTCGGCGGGTTCCGGTTCAGCCAGTTCCTGTCGGTAGCGGCGCGTGAATTCGTCGAAGCGTTGCGGGTCGTGTCCGTACCACTTCCGCAGGGACGTTGAGGGCGCGACCGACTTGCACCACTCGTCCAAGTGAGCCTCGTCCTTGCTCAGCCCGCGTGGCCAGACCCGATCGACCAGCACCCGTACCCCGTCATCGTCGCCGGGTGTTTCGTAAACCCGCGCGAACCTCGTCTCGTGCTGCCGGGTGGTCATCTGACGTTCTCCCTTCGCAGAGGCA
>JAKDLH010000060.1 GCA_030452945.1 Microlunatus sp.
CGTCCGACCGGTGGTCGACCCGCACGGTGTCCTGTTCGATGATCGGACCCTCATCCAACTCGGCCGTCACGTAGTGAGCGGTGGCACCCACGAGTTTGACCCCGCTGTCGAACGCCTGCTGGTAGGGCCGGCCGCCCTTGAAGCTCGGCAGGAACGAGTGGTGGATGTTGATGGCCCGGCCGGATAACGCGCGGCAGGCATCCTGGGAGAGCACCTGCATATAGCGCGCGAGCACGACCAGGTGGACGCCGAGCGATTCGGCCAAGTCGAGCATCGCCCGCTCAGCCTGGGGCTTGGTCGCGGGGGTGACCGCGATGTGATGGAAGGGCACGCCATAGGAGCGGACCATCGGCTCCAGGTCGGGATGGTTGGAGACGACGCCGACGATGTCGGCCTTGAGCGCCCGCTGGCTCCAGCGGAACAGCAGGTCGTTCAGGCAGTGACCGAACTTGGAGACCAGGATCAGCGTGCGGTGCGGAACGGCCGCGTCCCACAGGTGCCAGGACATGCCGAAGCGAGCCGCGACGGGCTCGAATCCGCGACGCAGCTGCTCAAGACCCATGGCTGGGTCACAGCCGAACCGCACGCGCATGAAGAAACGGCCCTCTCCCACATCGTCGAACTGCTGGCTCTCCAAGATGTTGCCGCCGTGCTCGAACAGGCTGCCGCTCACCGCGTGCACGATGCCCGGCCGGTCAGGGCACACCACGGTGAGAATGTAGTCCGGAGCTGCTGTCGCAGGGTTCATGCGGCTTCTCTTCTGTTCGCACGAGTGTCGTCCAGCAGACAACACCCAAGACGGTGTGACCGAAAACCCTAACCGACGACGTCGCGTGATCGACCGCCTCCCGACGCCGGCCAGAGCCCGTTCCAGCACACTCCTCAGATCCGAGCGTGCGGCTGCTCGACGGGGTCGGGACTGACTGCTGGGTGGTCGGTCGGGCTGTGTTATCCGATGCTCGACTTGCGTGATAGAAACTACGTTGCGGGTTACACACAATTTACTTGGAGGTGGCGGTCGATGGCTTCGATTCCGGGGTCTGCGCGGGTGGTCGTGATTGGAGCGGGCATCGTCGGGAACGGGATGGTCTACCACCTGGCCCGGCTCGGCTGGCGCGACATCGTGCAGATCGACAAGGGCCCGCTGCCGAATCCGGGCGGCTCGACCGGCCACGCCTCGAACTTCATCTACCCGGTCGACCACTCCCGGGAGATCGCCAGTCTGGTGCGTGACAGCGTCGAGCAGTACACCGAGCTCGGCGTCTTCACCCAGTCCGGTGGATACGAGGTAGCTCGGACGCCGGAACGGATGGAGGAGTGCCGTCGGCGGATGTCCTCGGCCAAGGCCTGGGGCGTTCCCGCGGCGATCGAAACCCCCGAGCAGATCGCCGAGCGGGTTCCTTTCCTGGATCCCGACGTCATCCTCGGAGGGCTCTGGTCCCCGACCGTCGGCGTCGTCGACTCACTACGGGCGGGCACGATCATGCGTGAGCGGGCCGTCGAGATGGGGGCGCTGACCGTGGCGGCCAACGTCGAAGTCACGGGACTGGACGTCGAGAAGGGCAGGATCTGCCGGGTCCGCACCGCCGCCGGTGACATCGAGGTTGACACGGTTGTCGTCGCCTGCGGGATCTGGAGTCCGATGCTGGCGGAGATGGCCGGTGCGCACATCCCGCTCATGCCCTCGGTCCACCAGATGATCAGCGTCGGCCCCGTACCGCAGCTGGCCGAGCGGCCAGGCGAGATCTCGTTCCCGATCGTCCGCGACATGGACGCGTTCTGCTACGAGCGCCAGCACGGCGCCGACATGGAAGTCGGCTCCTACGCGCACCAGGCGATCCTGCACGACCCAGAGACGATCCCCTCGATCGACCAGGCCAAGCTCTCCCCCACCGAGATGCCGTTCACCGCCGATGACTTCGACCCGCAGCTGGAGCAGGCGCTGGAGCTGATGCCCGAGGTGCTGGGAGCCGAGGGCGCGGAGATCCGGTACGCGATCAACGGTCTGCTCTCGCTGACCTCGGACGGCCTGCCGGTCCTGGGTGAGACTCCGGAGGTCGCTGGACTCTGGTCGGCGGCCGCGGTCTGGATCAAGGAGGGTCCCGGGGTGGCGCGGGCAGTCGCGGAGTGGATGACCCACGGTTCATCGGAGATCGACGTCAGCGCCTCCGACATCGCCCGGTTCGCCCCGCACCAACGCACCCGCGCCCACGTTCGACCCCGCGCGAGTGAGGGCTTCATCAAGACCTACGGCATCGTGCACCCGGGCGAGCAGTGGTCCGGCGACCGCGGCGTACGGCTGCCTCCGATGTACGCCCAGCAGCAGGCGGCGGGCGGCTCGTTCGTCGAGGTCGTCGGGTGGGAGCGCCCGCTGTGGTACGAGTCGAACGCGGGTCTGCTGGAGCGCTACGGCGACCAGGTGATGCCGCGCGAGCACGAGTGGGACGCGCGTTGGTGGTCGCCGATCATCAACGCCGAGCACCTGGCGATGCGGGACAACGCCGGGATCATCGATCTCACCGCGTTCACGATCTTCGACGTGGTCGGACCCGGCGCCATGGAGGCCGTGCAGTCCATCGCCGTGTCTCAGTGCGACGTGGGCATCGGTCGGGTCATCTACACCCCCGTGCTGGACGCCACGGGGCACTTCCGCTCCGACCTGACGATGATGCGCCTGGCGCACGACCATTACCGGGTGGTCACCGGCGGCTCCCACGGCGGGATCGACGTCAAGTGGTTCACCGACCACATGCCTGCCGACGGTTCGGCTGCTGTCGTGGAGCTGACGTCCGCCTTCACCACAATCGGGATCTGGGGCCCGCGGTCCCGCGACATCCTCTCCGGATTGACGCGGGCCGACCTCAGCAACGAGGCATTCCGGTTCGGCACCTGCGCCACGATCGAGTTCGACTCTATCCCCGCGCTGGCCTCGCGCATCTCCTACGTCGGTGAGCTGGGCTGGGAGCTCTACGTGCCGCTGGAGCAGGGTGCCCGACTGTGGGCCATGCTGCACGAGGAGGGACGCCCGCACGGCGCTGTCTCGGTCGGCAACGGCGTGTACTCCACCACCGGACGGATTGAGAAGGGCTACCGCGCCTACGGACCCGAGCTCGACGGAGAGCGGACGATCGTCGAGGCGGGAATGCAGCGACCCCGGGTCAAGGTGGCCGACTTCGTCGGCCGTGACGCCTACGTCGCGCAGCGCGAACAGGAGCCGAAGGCTGTGCTGTCGACCCTGACGGTGGACGACCACACCAGTGCATCGGGAATGAAGCGTTACATGCTGGGCGGCGAGCCGATCCGGGCTCGGGACGGGTCAGAGCTGATCGACGGCCACGGGCATCGGCCGTACGTCACCAGCGCCGGTTCTGCACCGTCGCTGGGCCGGCACGTCCTGCTGGCCTATCTGCCACCCGCCGAGGCGCAGATCGGCAACGAATTGACCGTGTCGTATATGGAGGAGCTCTATCCCGTGACCGTGGGGTCCGTGGACAGCACCTCGCTATTTGACCCGAGCAACGAGAGGATCAAGAGCTAGCCATGACAGACGTTTTGGTATGCCTCAAGCGCGTCCCCGACGCGGCGGGTGAGATCACCCTCAGCGGCGACTCGATGAGCATCGATGCCCGGCACGTCGGCTATACCGTGAGTGCGCACGAGGAGGCTGCTGTCGAGCTGGCCGTGCAGATCGCCGACGAGACCGGCGGCAGTGCGACGGCAGTGTCGCTCGGATCGGGAGACGCCGTCGAGCAGTTGCGCAACGCGCTCGCGGTGGGATGTTCAGCTGCGGTGCTGCTGGAGGCCGACGCTGAAGCCTACGGCCCCGCCGACGTGGCGGAGGCGTTGGCCGCGGTGGTGCGTGACCACGCGGCGAATGGCACCACCTATGACCTGCTGCTGCTCGGCAACGACGCCGCCGACAGCGGAGACTTCCAGGTCCCGATCCGCTTGGCGTACGCCCTGGACCGCCCGGTTGTGACGGGCATCTCCACGGTCGAGATCGAGGGCGACCACGTGACCGCGCGGGGCCGGGGCACAGAGGGACCCGAGATCTATGAGGTGCCTCTGCCGGCCGTCGTCGCGGTGATGGAGGGTGGCGTCTCACCCCGCTATCCCTCAATTCGCGGGCGGATGAAGGCCAAGAAGGTCAAGATCGATCAGTCCGAACCGTCGCTGCAGCCCGCCGGCAACGGACGGATCAAGCTGGTGCTGCCGCCGGCGGCACCGAGTAAAGTCGAGATTCTCGGCGAAGGTCCGGAGGCGGCCACCGCCGTCGTCGATCTTCTAGTCCGACTGGGGGTGGCCCGATGAGCACGCTAGTTCTGGTGGAGACCGACGCCGACGGCGTCGCGGAGACGTCTGGGGAGGCCTTGACCTTCGCGCGCGGGCTCGGCGACCCGGTGCGAGCCCTCGTCATCGGTGAGCTGAGCGAGGCGGTCACCTCACAACTGTCCGATTATGGCGTTGAGGCAGTCCACCACGCCAATGGTCCAGCGTTCGAGACCTATGCGGCGGCTGCCTGGGCAGCTGCGGTCGTCGCTGCGGCCCGCGAAACCGACGCCGGCGTCGTGCTGGCCTCCGGAACGCCACGCGGCATGGAGGCGATGGCCCACAGCGCAGTCCGGCTGGGGGCGAGCATGGCCGCCAACACGGTGGAAGCCGTGAGCCGTCACCCCATGGTGGTCAACCGGCAGGTCCTCGGTGGATCGGTGCTGGAGCAGATGCAGGTGGACGGCGACATCGCCGTCCTCACCGTCGCCGGTCACGCGTGCGAAGCGGTGCCCGCTGATGCCCCGACAACACCGGCCATCTCGACGCTCGAGGTCGAGGTTCCCGAATCCGACCTGATCGCGAAGGTCGTACGTACTGAGCCAGGAGAACCGGATGAGTCCGGTGGGTTGAAGGCCGCCCGAGTAGTGGTCGGCGGCGGCCGCGGTACGGGCGGGCCCGACGGTTTCGGCGACTTGACCGAGTTGGCCGAATTGCTGGGCGGGGTGGTCGGCGTGACGCGGGTGGTCACCAGCCTGGGCTGGCGTCCGCACGCGGAGCAGGTCGGTCAGACAGGTAGCCGCATCTCCCCCGAGCTGTACATCCCGTGCGGCATCAGCGGCGCCATCCAGCATTGGGCCGGCTGCTCCAGCGCGAAGACCATCCTGGCGATCAACACTGAGGCGGACGCGCCGATGGTGACCAAGGCGCACTACGCCGTGATCGGCGACCTGCACGAGGTGCTTCCGGCCATCAACGAGGAGTTGCGGCGCCGCCGTGGGTGAGTGACGCGATCCTGTCCGCTGCGGGCTACTACACCGCGGCGTCCTGACCGATCTGCTTCAACCGCTCGCGGGTGTTGGGGTTGACCGAGGGCCGGAACGGCATGTCGACAACGGTCGCCGCGACCGGCTGACCCGGAGTTTCGGCATACTGATCGGGCAGCCAGACGAACACCGACGTCCCGGGCTCGGCAAGTGCGACCGGCACGTGCGCCATCGCGATGTTGCTCTCCAGCTCGGGGCTGTACCACGGCGAGGTGAGGTAACCGATCGCATCGGAGTCGGCGTTCTCGCTTACGAGCCAGAAGTCCGGCGCGTACTCGTCGATCGGCTTGCCGCCGAGCCGTAGTCCCACCAGGGTGTGGGTGTAGGGGGTCTGACCCGCGTCGAGTTGCGCCCGCACCGCCTCCAAAGCCGCCTTGCCGATGTAGTCGGCTGTCTTGGTGCGCGACACCTGATAGCCCAGGTTGACCTGGAAGGGCAGCGTCTCGGCGTCCATGTCCTGACCCCAGGACAAGATCCCCGCGGCGATCCGTCGGTGGTGGGCCGGGGCGATCACCTTCAGGTTGTGCGCCTTGCCGGCTTCGAGCACGGCGTTCCACATGTCCTCGGCGTGCAGAGTGGCGTCGCGCAGATAGATCTCGTAGCCCTTCTCGCCGGTGAACCCGGTTTGGGAGACGACCGCAGAATGCCCCGCGATCTCCACCTCCAGCAGCCCGTACGAAGGGATCTCCGAGGCTGCGGGTCCCAGCAGGTCGACCATCAGCGCTTCCGATTTCGGCCCCTGGATCTGCACCGGGCAAGTGTCGATCTCTTGGATCTGGACATCGAACGAGGTGCCGACCCGGACGCCCTGGAGCCACATCGCCAGGTCCGAGTCGGACAAGCTGAACCAGAACTCGTCCTGGGCGAGCCGAAGCAGGACGGGGTCGTTGAGGATCCCGCCGGATTCGTTGCACAGGATCACATAGCGCGCCTGCATCGGATGGATCTTCGTGGCGTCGCGGGTGATGACGAAGTCGACGAACGCCTCGGCGTCGGGGCCGGCGACCCGGATCTGTCGTTCGACCGCGACATTCCACAGGGTGACGTCGTTGACCACGGCGTTGTACTCGGCCATGGTTCCACCGTCTTCGTGGCGGATGTAGCCGCGGGGGTGATAGACCCGGTTGTAGACCTCGGCTCGCCAGCAGCCCGCCTCCACCGACAACTGCCAGTAAGGAGACTTGCGAATCCGGGTCGAGATCAACAACTCGACGGGCGTCGGGCCGGACTGGCGCAGATTGATCGGCACGACCCGATCGCGCTGGTCAACCGACGGTACGTTCGGGTGAGACTGGGCCGGAGAATCCGTCATGACGACTCCATCGCTCGTGATCGAGGGCCAGGCTATGGGGGGGCGGCCGTGGGCGTCAACCGGCTGCGTACGGGTCGCCGGCGAGAGTCGCCACTCGATGCGACCGGGGATGATGAGGCGGGCCAGCCTGCTCAGCTGCTGCGACGAACCCGCCGTTCTGTCGGCGCCAGGTGAGGGTCCGGCTAAGTAGTGGTCTAGCCTTTCACGCATCCCCGGCACGCTGGATCAGCGGTCTTCGTACGAGGGGTTAGGAGTGAGCGATGGCGCTCGCACAACGGCTGTCCCGACTGGGCACCGAGACGGCATTCGCGGTGGCCCTGGCGGCCGCGGACTGGAAATCCAAGGGCAACAGCGTCTACCCGTTCCATCTGGGGGACATCAACATCCCGACGGCGTCGCACATCATCGAGGCCATGAACTCCGCGATCGCCGACGGCAAGACGGGCTATTGCCCGGGCGCCGGCATCCCGGAGTTGCGGGCCGCGCTGGCCCACGACATCGGCTCACGTCGGGACAGGAGTTTCGATCCTGCGCAGATCGTGGTGATGACCGGTGGCAAGCCGGTGATCACGAAGTTTCTGCAGGCGGTGATGGATCCAGGCACCAGCGTGTTGTACCCCAACCCCGGATTCCCGATCTATGAGTCGCAGATCGAGTATTTCGGCGGCGAGGCCAGACCCTACCGCTACATCCCGGCCGCGAACGGGTTCGCTATCGACCTGGATCATCTGCGCGCCCAGATCAGCGACAGCACCGTCGCCATCATCTACAACGACCTGCAGAACCCGATCTCGGCGGAGTCCACCGCCGCGGAGCAGGAGGCCATCGCGCAGATCGCCGTCGAGCACGACCTGTGGGTGCTGTCCGACGAGGCCTACTTCGAGATGCGCTACGAGGGAAGCTCGCGCTCGATCGCCGCGCTGCCCGGTATGGCCGAGCGCACCGTGATCCTCTATACGTTCAGCAAGAAGTTCGCGATGACCGGGTCACGCTTGGGGTGCGCGGTGGCACCGCTGGAGATCGCGGAGGTGATGGCGACGATGAACACCAACGACGAGTCGTGCACCACGCACTACGTGCAGTGGGCCGGGATCGCCGCGCTGGAGGGCACCCAGCAGCCGGTGACCGACATGCGGGACACGCTGCGTCGCCGCCGCGACATCGCCTGCGAGTTCGTCAACGCCACCCCCGGGATGTCGGTGGACGTGCCGCGCTCGACGTTCTATCTCTTCCCGGACGTGACCGAAGCGGTGCAGCGTGTCGGAGCCGGCGACGTGAGCGAATTCGCTGAGATGGCACTGCGCCACACCGGGGTCAGCTTCTGCACCCGGCGGCACTTCGGCCGGCCCCAGCCGGGCGAGGACCGCGACTACATCCGGTTGGCCTATTCCGGGATCGATGCCGACGACATCACCGAGGGCCTCAGCAAGCTGCAGTCTTGGGTGGGCTCGGCATGAGCCGGATCGTGGTGACCGGGCGGGTGCCCGAGCCTGCGGTCGAGTCACTGCGGGCGGCGCACGACGTTGACGGGCACGAGTCGACCGAGCCGATCTCACGCGATGCGCTGCTGCGGAAGGTCAGCGGCGCGGATGCCCTGGTCTCGCTGCTGACCGAGAGGATCGACGCCGAGCTGCTTGATGCCGCTGGGTCGCAGCTGCAGGTGGTGGCCAACGTGGCGGTCGGATACGACAACATCGACGTGCCCGCCTGCGCCGAGCGCGGCGTGATGGTCACCAACACGCCCGGAGTCCTCATCGAGGCCACCGCCGACATCGCCTTCGGGCTGATCTTGATGATTACCCGGCGGCTCGGCGAGGGCGAGCGAGTCATTCGCAGCCGCACGTCCTGGTCCTGGGGGATGTTCTACCTGCTGGGATCGGGACTGCAGGGCAAGACCCTGGGTGTCGTCGGCCTGGGCGGTATCGGCGCGGCGACCGCGCGCCGGGCCCGGGCTTTCGGGATGCGGATCGCGTACGCCTCACCCACCGAATGCGACCCGAAGTTGGCGCGGGAGCTGCAGGCGACCAGGATGGACACCGACGAGCTGCTGGCCACCGCTGACGTGGTCTCGCTGCACTGCCCGTACAGCAACGTCACCCATCACCTCATCGGTGCCGAACAGCTGGCACTCATGCGGCACACGGCGTACCTGATCAACACCGCGCGCGGTCCGATCGTGGACGAGGCGGCCCTGGTTGAGGCGCTGCGCACCGGTCAGATCGCGGGCGCGGGACTGGACGTCTTCGAGCACGAGCCGTTGGTGCACGAGGGGTTGCTGGAGCTCGACAACGTGGCTCTGGTGCCACACCTGGGGTCGGCCACGATCGAGACCCGCACCGCGATGGCCCAATTGGCTGCTGACAATGTGCTGGCCGTGCTGGCCGGTGAGGAGCCGCTCACCGAAGTGCGGTCGTAGCTGTTCGCGTCCCCCTGGCCCGGAGCGTTCAGCAGTTGTTTGCCGAGCCGGACACGCCGCCGACTACTCTCGTCGAATGACGGTTTCCGCCGGTGGTTGTCCGGTACGCAAGCTCGTCCCGCCCGACGAGCGGAGTGGTCCACCGGTCGAGCGGATCGGCGGTCCGGACGGTGAGCGGTGGGTCTTCCGGTCGTTCGAGTTGGTCCGATCGGTGCTGCGCGAGGAGTCGGCGTTCCACCAAGCCGGTTTTGGCGCCGACGGTCTCCGCCGAGCGAGCATGCGACCGCCCATCCTCTACCTGGAGGGTCCGGCGCACCGGGCCCAGCGGCGCGGGGCGCGGCTGTTCACCCCCAAGATCACCGAGGGCTATCGGCCGATGGTGGAGGACCTGGCCGAGCGGCTGGTCGGACGGTTGCGGAGCGATCGAGCGACCGACCTCACCACCCTCTCACTGCGGATGGCGGTCGAGGTGGCCGCGCGTGTGGTCGGGCTGACCAACTCCTCCATCCCAGCGATGACGCGACGACTGGACACGTTCTTCGACGGTGACCCGTTGGCCAGCCGCTGGACGCCACGGACGACGATCAAGCTGCTGCGGACCCACTCGGCGACGTTCCGCTTCTACTGGCTCGACGTGAAGCCAGCCATCCGGGCCCGCCGGCGCCACCCGGATCGCACCGACGACGTGATCAGCCAACTGGTCGAGCGGGACTTCACCGACCTGGAGATCCTCACCGAGTGCCTGACCTACGGAGCCGCCGGTATGGTCACCACGCGCGAATTCATCACGGTCGCAGCCTGGCATCTTCTCGACGACCCAGCGCTGCTGGCCAGGTTCCGCGCCGGCGACCGGCAAGACCGGCTGGCGATCGTGAACGAGGCGCTGCGCCTAGAGCCGGTGGTCGGTCACCTGCTGCGCCGCGCCGACCGTACGGTCACTCTGCCCGGGCCCGACGGGCCGATCGCGGTGGCAGCCGGGGATCTGGTCGACTTGGACATTCGGGCCGCCAACACCGACGCGGCCACCATCGGCGAGGCACCACTGGAACTGCGCCCAGACCGATCACTCCCCCGTGCCGTACCAGCGACGGTGCTGAGCTTCGGTGACGGCAACCATCGGTGCCCCGGCGCACCGATCGCGATCATGGAGACCGAGATCTTCCTGTCCAGCCTGTTCGCCCGCGACGTCGTGGCCACCGGACCGCCGCGAGTGCGGTGGAACCCGGTGACCCTGGGCTACGACCTGGACCAGTTCGACCTGAGACTGGCGCCGCCGGAAACGAGTCAGGTCTAGCTACGACGAGCCAGGTCTAGTCGTCGAGGGGGAAGAGAATGCGGCTTCGGTTCGCGTGGATGCCGCCCGGAGTTCCCACTCGGAGAGTTCGGCTGACCGCGGTCGCCTCTGCGACCCCGCTCACCGAACAACACGCCCATCAGAGCACCCAACGCGGCCTGAATGACGCGAAGGTCTCCGGAGACACCATGCGAGAAATCGACGATCTGGACGCGCAGCGTGTCCGCGGCTATGCGCAGCGAGCGAAACCAGCCGCCGACGAAGCCGACCGCGATGCCAGCCACGACGGCTACGGCGGACACGACGAAGTCTCGTCGGGGGTCATCCCGCCGGGATCCGCGTCCCTTCCGGTCAATTTCGGTCCTGGCCTAACCGCGAGACGTCGTCCGGATCAGCTTGCGCCACACCCAGCTGGAGGGAAGGTAGCGATCGAACAGCACGTACGCAGCGGTCGAGTCGGTCACCATGGTGCTTTCCAGCTCGCGCCGCTGCGAACTTTCCCCGGCGAACAGCAGCTGATCGTTGCGGGCCAACACCGTCTCGCCCCCGGGCGCGAGAACGGCGTGGTCGTCGCGGAGCAGCAGCAGGGGTACCACTCGGAGTGGTCGGTCCCGATCCTCGGGGCTGCGGAGCAGGTCACCCAGGGTGATCTGGTCGTCGGCGAGCCACGCACCGAGGGCCGGGGCCTGGACTCTGTCCAGCTTGATCTTCCAGAGGGCGGGGAGCTCCCGGCCGCAGTTGTCCAACAGCCGTTGGATCAGGTCGGCCGCCCAGCGGTCACCCAGGGCCGGCATCTCCTGAATGAAGCGCCAGAGCATGGGGGTGCTGATCTGGGCGTAGACCTCGTGGGCCACGACCTCGGTCGGCACGAGGAGGGCGTCCACCCGCATGGCCTCGAACAACGACGCGCTGGTCGGCTGGTTCTGCCGTGCGGCGAGGAACAGCCGCGGGTTCAAACGGCGCGCGGAGGCGAGCATGGAGAGGTTCGTCGTATCGTTGTCGGTGCCGGCCACCAGCCCGACCGCCGCGGCCAGGTCCGCCTGAGCCAGCACGTCCAACTCGGAGGCATCGCCGACGATCACGCCGGATTCGGGCTCTTGGGTCTCGTCGGGGGAGTCGGGATCGATGACGATGACCTCGAGACCGCCGGCGCGCAGGTCTGCGGTCACCTCTCGCCCGAAGCGGCCGTAGCCGCAGATCACCCACCGACCCTCGGTCGGCGGCCGGCCCCGGTGCGGGAGCTCGGCGCCCGGCCCGGCTTCGAGCCAGGCAAGCAGCTGGTAGGACGCCGGGGCGTTCAGCACCAGTCGCAGGTGCTCGCCGAACCGGTCGAACGGGTTCACCACCGAGGGTGCTCCGAAGGCGTGCATCCGGTCCGCGATCGAGGCCGAGACCGTACGTGCGACGACGGGTAGGTCAGGACGCAGCAACGCTGCCGCCATCGCCACCGCGAGATTGGTCTCGTCGTCGTTGGTCAAGGCCAGCACGCCGGCACAGGACGGGTGCCCGAGCCCGGCCGCGCTCAGATGGTGAGGATTGCTCGCGTCGGCCGCCAGCCCGGGAACGTCGGCGAAGTAGGACCCCAGATCAAGGGCGTCGATCCGGTCCGAGGACTTGTCGATCACGACGAGCTGCTGTCCGAGGGCGTCAAAGGCCTTGGCCAGCAGCTCGCCGGCTCGTCCGTAGCCGGCCATCAACAGGAACGGCTCGCGCAACCGGGTCACCTTGGCGGTGAAGCCCCGCACCGCCAGCGCCTGTCGGAACGAACGGTCCTGCAAGATGGTCAGCAGCGACCCGATCGCGTACGCCCAGCCGATGACGGTCAGATAGATCGAGAACGTCACCCAGAGCCGCTGCTCCGCGGTGAACGGCCGTGGCAGTTCACCGAATCCGATGGTGGTCGCGGTGTAGCTCATGAAGTAGAAAGACTCGAACAGGCTGATGCGAACCGGTTGACCGGACTCGTCGATGCCGGGTATCAACGACAAGCCGACGACACTGACCGAGAAGATGACGATCAGTGTGATCAGCGGCGCCCGCATTCGTCGCATGACCAAGAAGATGGTCGAGGACGCCTGGGAAGAAGAGTGGATCCGCGCGCGCAACGGGACACGGTCCGCCTCATCATCCCGACGGCTGAACAGCTGAGTCCACAGGATCAGCAGCGGGTTGCTCACCGGTAGATCAACTTCAGCCGCGGTGGAAGGTGACGGTCTCGGCGACCAGCAGCACGACCGAGACGAGGTTGGCCAGCAACGCCCCGCCGGAGAGCGAGACCATGCTCGCTGTGGACATCACCGTGACGCCCGACGCGGAGATTTCCTGAGCCCAGATCCAGACCACGCCGGCCGCGATGAGCTGCAGATCGGCGACCAGACTGGTGGCCAGATGGACCGCGCCGATCTGGGTCCGGTCGCCGAACTTCAGCACGGTGGCGATCAAGCTTACCGCCAGGGCCGCGAACAGCTCGTAGACGTTGTGGATCTCGGGATTGCTGATGTCGCCGAGAAAGAACCCGAAGTTGAGCGTGGCTGCGAGCAGCACGAAGAAGCCGAAGATGACCTTTTCGAGATTCATGCCGTCCCTTCTGTGAGAAGTGCTCAAACTGTCTCACGCGAAGCGGGTACTCGACCACGACTGGTCCGGGCCACGCTGGATACTGTGAGGATGACAGGACGTCGGGTTCCGTCCGACCGGCCAGTGGAGCCGGCTGCCGCGAAGAAGCCGTCGCACTTGCGGCAGCTGACTCGCCGGTCCTGGAGGTATCTGCTGAGGCGCAGTCTCCGGGAGTTGCTGCGCAATGAATGTCCTGATCTGGCCGCCGGTCTGACCTACTACGCGGTGCTCGCCGTCCTTCCCGGACTGATCGCGTTGGTGTCCTTGCTCGGTGTGCTCGGTCAAGGTGAGTCGTCGCGGACCACCATGCTCGAGGTGGCCGGGCGGGTCGTACCAGCCTCCGGTTTGGACATCATCGCCCCAGTCCTGGTTCGTCTGACCGAGTCCTCAGCCACCATCTGGGGGCTGGCGCTGGGGATAGCCATCGCGCTGTGGTTCGTTTCGCGTTATGTCGCCGCGTTCAGCCGGGCGATGAACCGGATCTACGACATCGGTGAGGGTCGGCCGATCTGGAAGTTGGAGCCGTTGCTGTTCGGCATCACCGCGATCATCGGTCTGCTCAGCTCGGCGGCTGTTCTCTTGCTGATCATCAGTGGACCTCTGGCGGAGGCCATCGGGGATGTGCTCGGTCTCCACCACACGGCCGTGCTCGTGTGGAGTGTGGCGAAGTGGCCGGTGCTCCTGATCATCGTCGTGATCTCGGTCGCCCTGCTCTACTCGTTCGCTCCCAACGTCCGCCAGCCCCGATTCCGCTGGCTGAGCCCCGGTGCGATCCTGGCCATCCTGACCTGGGTGCTGGCTTCGGTGCTCTTCGGGTTGTACGTGGCCAGCTCCAGCCGGTTCGGCGCGACGTACGGCTCACTGAGCGGGGTGATCATCTTCTTGGTCTGGCTGTGGCTGACCAACACCGCCTTGCTGCTCGGTGCCGTGCTCGACGCGGAGGTAGAACGGGCCCGCGAGCTGCAGGCCGGAATCGCGGCCGAAAAGGACCTCCGGCTGCCGGCTCGAGATCACCGCGCCAGCACCAAGGCAGACGAAGCGCGGGCCAAGGACGAGACACGGGGGCGCGACCTCCGCCAAGACGCCGCAACTACTCGGCCGGAGGAACGATGATCTACGACGGATGGTTCGGGCTGGTTCGAGTGATCGTAGTGGGCACCTGCGCGTACCTGGCGTTGGTGCTGTTGTTGCGGGTCTCCGGGAAACGCACCCTGGCCAAGCTCAACGCCTTCGACTTCATCGTCACCGTCGCCCTCGGCTCCACGCTGGCGACCGTGCTGCTTTCGTCCTCGGTTGCCCTGGTCGAAGGGATCCTCGCCTTAGCGCTCCTCGTCGGATTGCAGTATCTCGTCGCGTGGGCGCTGGAGACCGACGGCAGGCTCTCCACGATGCATCCACCCCACGAGCCCGCGTGACATGCTGGGTCAATGCCCATCGA
>JAKDLH010000389.1 GCA_030452945.1 Microlunatus sp.
CAAGATTCCTCTAGGCCCCTGAAGATACCCTGAGCCCACCCTGGCCTGTCCCCTGAACGATTCGTTGCCGCACCCGGGTCTGGATGCGTGATCGTTGTCTGTGGATGGCCTGTCGCCTCAATTCCTCCACGGATTTCGTCCGTCTTTAGGGGCGGCAGGCTACCCAACCCAACGACGCAGGAAAGGTCGCGGTTCCATCAGCCGGCCCTCACTTGGTCGAACTCACTTGGTCGATCAGCCAGGCGTACTCGAACGCCTTCTCCCGCCACGCCTGGTAGCGACCGCTGACCCCGCCGTGACCGGCAACCATCTCGGTCTTGAGCAAGATGGGCCGGTCCTCGCCGTTGGTGGCCTGCTGCCGCAGGGCGGCCACCCACTTCGCCGGCTCGACGTAGCAGACCCGGGTGTCGTTCAGGCTGGTGGTGGCCAGGATCGCCGGATAGCGGACCGCGGCCACGTTCTCGTACGGGCTGTAGGACTTCATGTAGGCGTAGACGTCGGCGTCGTGCAGCGGATCGCCCCACTCCTCCCACTCCATCACCGTCAGCGGCAGGTCCGGGTTGAGGATCGTGGTCAGGGCATCGACGAACGGGACGGCCGCGTGGATGGCGCGGAACCGGTCCGGAGCCAGGTTGGCCACGGCTCCCAGCAGCAACCCGCCCGCACTGCCGCCGGCCGCCGCCAGCCGCTCGGCCCGGGTGTAGTCGTGCGCGATCAGGAAGTCGGCGGCCGCCACGAAGTCGGTGAACGTGTTCATCTTGGTCAGCGTCTTGCCGTTCTCATACCAGGCCCGGCCCATCTCGCCGCCACCGCGGACGTGGGCGATGGCGTAGACGAACCCGCGATCCAGCAGCGACAGCCGCGGGATGGAGAAGGTGGGGTCGATGGAGATCTCGTACGAGCCGTAGCCGTACAGGAATGCGGGAGCGGACCCGTCGATCGACACGTCCGCCCGGCGCACGATGGACAGGGGAATCTGAGTGCCGTCAGTCGCGGTCGCCCAGCGGCGTTCCTGGACGTAGTCGCTGCTGAGATAGGCCCGCCCGTCCGGCCCCGGAAGCACCGGCGTCTGCTTGCGCAGCGTCAGCTCGGCGGTGCTCAGGTTGACGTCGTAGACCGTCGGCGGGGTGACCAGGGACTGGAACCCGATCCGGACTGTGTCGGTGACGTAATTGGGACCACCGACCGCGTACACGTCGAACAGCGGCTCCGCAAAGGTGAGGTCGGCTCCCGGTCCCAGATCGCCGTCGTCGTTACGAGACAGCACGTGAACCCCGCTCAGCCCGTCGCGGCGCAGCGAGACCACCACGTGACCGGCGTAGGCCGACACGTCTTGGATCCGCACCCCCGGCGTGTGCGGCATCACCGGCTCCCACTGCTCGTGGCTGGTGGCCTCCAGCGGGGCCTGGGCGAGCTCGAAATCCGGGGCCGAGGCGTTGTGCACGATCAGCAGTCGGTCGCCAGCGGGCTCGACGTCGTACTCCACCCCCTGTCGCCGGGGAGCGACCAGTCGCGGCTGGCCTTCGGGGTCGTCGGTGGGCAGCAGCCGGTACTCGCTGGTCAGCTTGCTGCCGGCGCCGATCACGATCCAGGCGTCGTCCCGGCTCGAGCCGACGCCGACCCAGAAACGATCGTCGGGCTCAGTCAGCACCTCGACATCGGCGGCTACGGGGGTACCCAGGCGGTGCCGAAGGACGACGTAGGGCCGCCATGCGGCGTCGGCCCGGGTGTAAAACAGGTGGGTGTCGCCCGCCCAGGCCACCCCGTACGCGATGTCGGCGATCTCGTCGGAGAGCAGCTCACCGGTGCTCAGATCTTTGATCCGCAGGGTGAAGCGCTCGTCGCCGGAGGTGTCGCTGGCGTAGGCGAGCAGGCGGCCGGACGGGGAGACGACGAACGCCCCGAGGGAGAAGAAGTCCTCGCCCTCGGCCGCCGCGTTGGCGTCCAGTAAAACTTCCTCACCGGGGATCTGCCGCTCGACGTCGGGTGGCTCGCCCGGTCCGCCGCCGGCGGCGACACGGCAGTAGATCGGGTACTCCGAGCCTTCCCGGGTGCGAACGTAGTACCAGTAGGCGACCGTGTCACCGGGCGAGTGCACCGTGTAGGTCGGCACGCTCAGATCGGTCTCCTGGGTGCGGGCTCTGATCTCGGTGAAGATGGCGTCGGTCAGGTCGTCGAGGTGAGCCGTGCGGGCCTCGGTGTGGGCGTTCTCTGCCTCCAGGTGCGCGATCACCTCAGGGTCGTGGTTGTCGCGCAGCCACTCGTACGGGTCGATGACGGTGTCGCCGTGGTGCACCCGTCGCATGTCGCGACGCTCGGCGAGCGGCGGGGACTGTTCGGATTCGCCCCGGGTCGTGCGGGCGGCGGTCGGCGTGGTGAGAGAATCATGGACCGTAGCTGGTTCGGACACGAGGTCCGAGCCTAGTCGGGCCCGGGCGGGAGCGGGGTCGGTCGTCGACAACGTGGCCCCGACCGTGGCGTCGACAGCGAGGGTGCGACAGGATACGGGCATGGGTGCAGAGGTCGACGTCACGCAGTTCAGCCGCGAGGATCGCAAACGCCATCGGGAGAAGGTCCACCGCGGGCTCGACGCGCTGGCCCGGATGCTGACGGCGTCCCACTTCGACTTTGACAAGCCGATGACGGGACTGGAGATCGAGCTCAATCTGGTCGACGACGCCATGGAGCCGGCGATGGACAACGCGGAGGTGCTGGCGGCGATCGCCGATCCGGACTTCCAGACCGAGCTCGGCCGGTTCAACATCGAGATCAACGTGTCACCGCGGCGGTTGGCCCACGGCGGCATCGCCTCGTTCGAGGCGTCGGTGCGGCGGTCGCTGAACGCTGCCGACGACAAGGCCGAGGCGATCGGCACCCACCTGGCCA
>JAKDLH010000061.1 GCA_030452945.1 Microlunatus sp.
GCCTTCGCAGACCCCCGTGCCTTCGCAGATTCAGGTCGGCGGCCCTTCCACGGCGATCGCTCCGGCCCAAGCGGACGGGGACGTCTTCCAGGTCCATCTCGACAACTTCACCGGCCCGTTCGACCTGCTGCTGCAACTGATCAGCAAGCACAAGCTCGACGTCACCGAAGTTGCCCTGTCCACCGTGACCGATGAGTTCATCGCCCACATCAAGGCCGCCGGCGACGACTGGGACCTGGAACAGACCAGCCAGTTCATCGTGGTGGCCGCGACCCTGCTGGACCTCAAGGCGGCCCGGCTGCTGCCGACCGGGGAGATGGCCGACAGCGAAGATCTCGCGTTGTTGGAAGCCCGGGACCTGCTGTTCGCGCGGCTGCTGCAATACCGTGCGTACAAGCAGATCACCACGCTCTTGGTACGGCGACTGGCCGCCGAGGAGCGCCGGCACCCGCGCCAAGTCGGTCCCGACCCGCGCTTCGCCGGTCTGCGACCCGAGATTCGGCTGACCATCACCGGAGCGGAACTGGCGGCGTTGGCGGCCAAAGCCATGACGCCGAAGGCCGCCGACGTCATCTCTCTGTCCCACCTGCACACCTCGACGGTGAGCGTCCAGGAGCAGGCGACGCTGATCGTGGACCGGTTGCGGCGAGCGCGAACCATGACCTTCCGAGCGTTGGCCGGCGATCTGGAGGACCGGGTGATGACCGTGGCTCGGTTTCTCGCCCTGCTGGAGCTGTTCAAGGAACAGGCGGTGGCCTTCGAGCAGTTGACTCCGCTGGGGGAGTTGACCATCCGCTGGACCGGCGCGCAGACCGGGGACCTGGACATCTCCGACGAGTTCGACAGCCCCGACCAGATCGACAGCCCTGACCAGTTCGATAGGGAAGAGGAGGGACATGCTGACCGACGCTGACCGCCCGCGGGCGCTGAAGACGCCGGAGGACATCAGCGCCGGTCTGGAGGCGCTGTTGCTGATCGTGGAGGAGCCGGTCACCGAGACCGAGCTGGCCGCGGCGCTGGGAGCGCCTACGTCGGTCGTCGTCGACGCCCTGGCCGAGCTGGTCGCCTTCTACGCCGAGACCGGCCGCGGATTCGAGCTGCGCCAGGTCGGGGGCGGCTGGCGTTACTACACCCGCGACGAGCACGCGGATCTGATCAGCGGCTACCTGCTCGACGGTCAACAAAGCAAGCTTTCCCAGGCCGCGTTGGAGACCCTGGCCGTGGTGGCCTACCAGCAACCGATCTCGCGAGCCCGGGTCTCGGCGGTCCGCGGGGTCAGCGTCGACGGGGTGATGCGGACGCTGCTGAACCGCGGCCTGGTGGTCGAAGCCGGCCACGACCACGAGACGGGTGCCGCGCTGTTCCGCACGACGGGATATTTCCTGGAACGGATGGGGCTGCGCGGCCTGGACGAGTTGCCGGCGTTGGCGCCACACCTGCCGGAAGTCACCGAACTCGAGGCCGAGCTCTCCCAGCTCGCTCGGCCGGAGCCCGTACCGGATTCTTTGGCGGACGTTGCGGATCGTGATCCCTCCCACGCCGCCCACTCCCCAGACCCCGAGAGCCAGGATTCTCCATGACCCGGTCCGAGGACAATCCACGCGATGCGGATCATCGTTATCAACACGGCGTACGGCTGCAGAAGGTGCTGGCCGCCGCCGGTCTGGCGTCTCGCCGCGCCGCCGAGGTCCTGATCGAGCAGGGTCGGGTCGAGGTGAACGGCCGGTTGGTCCTTGAGCAGGGGCTGCGGGTCGATCCTGCCTCGGACGTGATCCGGGTCGATGGGTCCCGGATCCCGCCCCCTCGCCGACATGTCTACCTGGCATTGAACAAGCCGCGCGGCTACGTCTCCACCCTCGACGATCCGGAGGGTCGTCGGAACCTGACGGATCTGCTCGCCCAGAGCAAGAACCGGGTCGCCCAGCGGGAGCGGTTGTTTCACGTCGGCCGGCTTGACACCGACACCGAGGGTCTGCTGCTGGTGACCAACGACGGCGAGCTGGGGCACAAGCTGGCCCATCCGTCGTTCGAGGTGCCCAAGGTCTACCTGGCCGAGGTGGAAGGCGTTGTCAGCCCCGCCACGCTGAAGCGGCTGCGCAAGGGGATCAAGCTGGATGACGGCTGGGTCACTCCAGACGCGGTGAAACTGGTCTCGACCGCCGCCGACCGAAGTCTGGTGCGGCTCACCCTGCGCGAAGGCCGGAATCGGATCGTGCGCCGTACGATGGACGCGGTCGGGCATCCGGTACGGCGGCTTTCCAGGACGGCGATCGGTCCGATCCGGCTGGGCAGTCTGCCACTCGGTCAGACCCGGGAGCTGACCCGGGAAGAGCTCGGGGCGCTGCTCGACCTGGTGGAATCGGGAAACTAGGACCCAGGAGGTGGGAGTGGATCGCCGCATCTACGGTCTGGAGACCGAGTACGGGGTCGCCTGCACCTCCGGCGGCAGCCGTCGGCTGACTCCCGATGAAGTCGCTCGCTACCTGTTCCGACGGGTGGTGACGTGGGGCCGCTCCTCCAACGTCTTCTTGCGCAACGGCTCCCGGATCTATCTCGACGTCGGCTCCCATCCGGAGTACGCGACCGCGGAGTGCGACGACCTGGTCCAGCTCATCAACCACGATCGAGCCGGGGAACGGATTCTTGAGGACCTGATCGTCGACGCCGAGCAGCGCCTGTCCAGTGAAGGCATCAGCGGTGACATCTTCTTGTTCAAGAACAACACCGACAGCCACGGCAACTCCTACGGGTGCCACGAGAACTATCTGATTTCCCGGGTCGGTGACTTCGCCAAGATCACCGATGTGATGGTGCCGTTCCTGATCTCCCGCCAGCTGATCTGCGGCTCGGGCAAGGTTCTGCACACGACCCGGGGAGCGGAGTTCAGCGTCAGCCAGCGCGCCGAGCACATCTGGGAGAGCGTGTCGTCAGCCACCACGCGCAGCCGACCGATCATCAACACCCGAGACGAGCCGCACGCCGATCCGGAGCGTTATCGGCGACTGCACGTGATCGTCGGCGACTCGAACATGAGCGAGACCACCACCCTGCTCAAGGTCGGCAGCGCTGAGCTGGTGCTGCGGTTAATCGAGGCCGGCGTGCCGATGCGCGACCTCACTTTGGAGAATCCGATCAGAGCCATCCGTGACCTCAGTCGCGATCCCAGTGGTCGAGTCACGGTGGCGCTGTCCAACGGTCGGCGGGCCTCGGCGCTGGATCTGCAGTCGGAGTATTACGAGAAGGTCTCCGAGTTCGTCCGCCGCGAGGGGCTGGGCACCCACACCGTCGACCGAGTGCTCGACCTGTGGGAACGGACGCTGCGCGCCGTGGCCGAGGACAAACTCGCTCTCGTCGACACCGAGATCGACTGGATCATCAAACACAAGCTGCTGGACCGGTACGCGAGCAGGAACGACCTGGGTCTGGCCGACCCCCGGATCGCCCAGTTGGACCTGGCCTACCACGATATTCGCCGGGGTCGTGGTCTGTTCGATCTGCTGCAGTCCCGGGGGATGGCCGCTCGCGTCACCTCCGAGTTGGAGATCTTCCGGGCCAAGTCGGTGCCGCCGCAGTCCACCCGGGCCAAGCTGCGGGGGGACTTCATCCGGGCCGCGCAGGAGGGTCGGAACGACTACACCGTCGACTGGGTGCACCTCAAGCTCAACGACCAGGCGCAGCGGACGGTGCTCTGCAAAGACCCGTTCGTGGCTGTCGACGAGCGGGTGAACCGGCTGATCGCCTCGATGCGGCGACCGCCGACCACCTGATCTTGGCCGGGGAGAATAATGCTTGGCGCCGGGTAAGGTTTGCCGGTGCTTGCCGACCGACCTGTCCGCCGACCACGTACGAGCCGGGCCCGGACCGCCCTGCTGACGGCCGCTGTGACCTTCTCACTGATGCTGCTCGCGGCCTGCGGCGAGGGCGGTGACCCGAACGCCAGTGCTTCGCCGAGCGCTCCGGCCTCGGGATCGCCCTCGGCGGACGCGAGTCCGTCGGCGTCGAAGGTGTCGGTTAAGCCGTCGGACAACCTGGATGCGATCACGGTCACCGGGGGGTTCGGCAAGGAGCCGAAGATTAAGTTCAAGGCTCCGTGGGCGGTGGACAAAACCCGGACCAAGGTGCTCAGCAAGGGGGACGGGCCTACCGTCAAGGAGGGCTCGACGGTCACCGTCGACTATTACGGAGTCGACGCCCGGACCGGCAAGAAGTTCGATGACTCCTTCAGCCGGGGCGAGCCGGCCACCTTCAGCCTGGCTCAGGTCGTCCCGGGTTTCGCCAAAGGCCTGACCGGACAGCAACAGGGCAGCCGGGTGCTGATCGCCATGCCCGGCCCCGACGCGTACGACGCCAGCGGCGGCAACCCACAGGCCGGCATCGAGGTCGGCGACACGCTGCTGTTCGTGGTCGACATCGTGGACGCCCCACTCGAGGGGCCGGAGGGAAAGAAGGTGTCCCCCAAGACGGGCTTGCCCACCGTGACCGACACCAAGGGTGTGCCGGAGGTGACCATCCCGAAGACCGACCCGCCCACCAAGCTGACCGTGCAGCCGCTGATCAAGGGTGACGGAGCCAAGGTCACCGAGGCCGACACCATCACGTTCAACTACCGCTGGTACACCTGGGACGGCAAATTGCTGGAGGACTCCTACTCCTCCGGGCCGCAGACCCTTCCCCTGTCCGGGCTGCTGCCCGGGATGCAGAAGGGCCTGGTCGGGCAACCGGTAGGCAGTCGGGTGCTGCTGATCGTGCCGCCGGCCGACGGCTACCCGGACGGCAACGCCACCCCGAAGATCGAGAAGAACACCACTTTGGTGCTGGTAGTGGACCTGCTGTTCGCGGCCCCGACTCAGTGAGGGCCGGGCTTCCCGCCGCTGCGGATCTGCGCCCTTCGGCATCATCCGCACTCAGGGCGCAGGGGTGCGAGTGCTCAGGGGTGCAGATCCACTGAGGTCAGCCGGCCGGCCGGTCAGTCCCGAGCTCGCCCGGCTCCACGATCCACGGTTCGCGCGGTAGCCGGGCCGGATCGAACCTGCTCAACAGGTCGGCGGTGGTCACCGACTCGCCCGGCTCGGCCAGGTCGAGTGAACCCGCCAGCAGTCCGAGCACTCGCGCCGGGGTCCAGCCGGACGGGGCCAAGTCGGCCAGCGTGACCGCGCCGTCCCGCTTGGCCAGCCGGCGTCCCGCGGCGTTCAGCGCCAGCGGAACGTGGGCATAGGTCGGCGCCGGCAGATCCAGTTGGTCGGCCAGCCAGGCTTGGCCGGGGGCCGAGGACAGCAGGTCGTCACCGCGCACCACCTGGTCCACCCCAAACGCGCCGTCGTCGACCACGACGGCCAGCTGATACGCCGGGACCCCGTCGTTGCGCCGCACCACGATGTCGTCGACCTCCCCGCTCACCGCGCCGTGCAGCAGGTCGGTCACAGTTCGCTGCGCCCCCTCGGCCCGGATCCGCAGGGCGGGAGCCCGCACCCGGCGGCGGTCGGCCCGCTGGACCGGAGTCAGATCTCGACAGGTCCCGGGGTAGCGACCCGGCTCGCGGTGAGGGGCCGACGCTGCCTCCGCGATCTCTCGCCGGGTGCAGAAGCACTCGTACGTCCGGTCGGCCAGTCCGGCCAGCGTCGCCGCGTACGCCGCCGACCGCGCCGACTGGACGACCAGAGGTGGATCGAAGTCCAACCCCAGGGACTCCAGATCGGCCCGCTGCCGTTCGGCGACGCCGGCCCGCACCCGGGCGGCGTCGAGATCCTCGATCCGCAGTCCGAAGCTCCGCCCGGTGCTCCGCGCGAACAGCCAGGCCAGCACCCCGGTCCGCAGGTTACCCAGGTGCAGGTCGCCGGTCGGGCTCGGTGCGTAGCGGCCCGCGCCGACCCCCGAACCGGTGTCGCTGCTCATCGGAGACCCTTTCGAATGCTGGTAGCGTGGCGCGTCGGCAACGCCGCAGGAGGTGAGCATGACAGCCCGTAAGACCGAGAGAATTCTCAACCTCACCATCTGCCTGCTGGTCTCGGGCCGGTACCTGCCCAAGAGCCAGATCCGGCGGGCGGTCGAGGGCTACCACGATCTCAGTGACGCCGCGTTCGAGCGCACCTTCGAACGCGACAAGGACGAGCTCCGGTCCCTCGGGGTCCCGATCGAGGTTGGCTCCTTCGATCCGTTGTTCGACGACGAACCCGGTTACCGGATCAGGCCTTCCGAATTCGAGCTGCCGCCGGTTGAGCTGGACGCCGACGAGGCCGCTGTGGTCGGGGTCGCCGCTCGAGTCTGGCAGCACGCGAGCGTCGCGGAATCCACCCGGAGTGCGTTGGCCAAGCTGCGGGCAGCGGGGGTGGAGCCGGACACGTCCCAGCTCGCCGCATTGGAGCCCTCGGTGCAGGCCCGAGAAGAGGCGTTCGAGCCGCTGTGGACCGCGGTGTTGGACCGGGTCCGAGTCGGCTTCACCTACCGCGGAGGTCAGCGGCGCAGCCTCGAGCCGTGGGGGATGACCGCCTCCAAGGGGCGCTGGTACGTGATCGGCTGGGACACCGACAAGCAGGCCACCCGGATGTTCAAGCTGTCCCGGATCACCGACAAACCGCGTCGGACCTCCAAGGTGGGCGCCTACCAGGTGCCCGACGACCTCGATCTCCGAGCGCTCGCGCGAGCCCTTGATCCGGGCGAGCCGAACCGCGGCGCCGTGGTGTCCATCCGCGCCGGCAAGGGAGCGACGCTGCGGCGGCGCGGCACCGCAACGATCGCCCCGACCATGCCGTCCGGCGCTGGCGTCCCGGCCGGTTTCGAGACGCTGGCGGTGGGCTTCGCCGATCTGCGCTCGATCGCGGAGGAGATCGTCCGGTACGGCGCGGACGTGATCGTCCACGATCCACCGGAGCTCAGGTCGCTGGTGCTGGACCTGCTCACCCGGGTCGCCGCCACCGCCTCAGCGCCAGGGGTCTCCGCCGAGCGTTCGGGCCAGGACCAGGTGAGCGAGCCGGTGTCGGCATGATGACCTCGCGCGCGCAGCTGCGTCGACTGCTGGCGCTGGTCCCCTACCTTCGCGAGCATGACGGCGCGCCCCTGCCCGAGGTCGCCACCGCCTTCGGCATCAGCCCCGAGACCTTGCGCGCCGACCTCGACGTGCTGTGGATGTGCGGCATGCCCGGACTGACCCCCGGGGACCTGATCGACATCGACATGGACGCCGTGGACGGTCAGGGAGTGATCCACCTCTCCAACGCCGACTACCTGCCGCGGCCGCTGCGCCTGTCGGCGGACGAGGCGCTGGCTCTGGTGCTGGCGCTGCGCACGCTCCGCGGGATAGCGGGCCCCGGGAAGCGAGCAGCGATCGACAGTGCCCTGACCAAGCTCGAATTGGTAGCGGGCAGCCAGGCCCACTCCGAGCAGGCGGCGGTGCTGGTGGAGGGAGCCCGCGACGAGATCCAGGCCCGGGTGACCGACGCCCTGCAGCGCGACAAGCGGCTCGACCTCACCTACGATGTCGCCTCCCGCGCCGAGACGACGCGGCGCCAGGTCGATCCGCTGCGCGTCTTCGTGCTCGACGGATACGGCTACCTCGAAGCGTGGTGCTATCTGGCCGGTGGACTGCGTACCTTCCGGCTGGACCGGATCGCGGCCGCGGAGGTGACCGAGACCGATCGGGCCGAGCACGACGTCGAGCTGCGCGACCTGGCGGGCGGCTGGTTCGATGCCTTGTCGGACGCGCCACTGGTCACCCTCGAGCTCGATCCGTCGGCCGCCTGGATCGCGGAATACTACCCGACCGAGCAGGTCCGGTCCCGAGCTGACGGTGGCCTCACGGTCACGCTCCGGGTCACCCATCCCGCGTGGCTGGAGGGCATGCTGCTGCGATTGGGTGGGCACGCCCGGGTGCTCTCGCCGCAGGGAGCCGGCGACTCGGCCGCGGCGCTGGCGCGGGAGGCGCTGGATCAGTACGCGGCGCTGGGCCTGGCCGGATAGTCGGTCGGCTACGCTCCCGGGGGCGCTGTGTCGGCGTCGAGCCCGGATGAAGTGGGAGGTCCGCCATGATGTGGGTGATCGTGTTCGTCGCCATCGCGCTGGGCGGGCTCGCGATGCTGGCGTGCTTCGCGATCTGGCTGTGGCGCAAGACAACCGCCCTGTTCAACGAGGTGGAGCAGCTGACCGGCTTGGTCGGGGAGCTGGGCACGCTGGTTGGTCAGATCGGCCTCCTCACCGAGGGTGAAGATTTTCAAGAGTTCCATAGTGTGGCCAAGGATGGTGACGGGAATACTCCCGTCACCGATGTGAGCCTCAGCCATGGTCAAGCGACGTAGGATAGCCGACAACCTTCGACCCGCTCGACCCTAAGGACGCGATGATGCCCAGTCTGATGGTTCCCATGATCTTCAACCTCGGTCCGATGGAGCTCGTCATCATCCTGGTGATCGTCTTGTTGCTGTTCGGCGGATCCCGGTTGGCCGGGTTGGGCAAGAGCACCGGTCGCGCCTTGAAGGAGTTCAAGGAGGAGACCAAGGGCCTCAAGGGTGATAACGCTGAGCACGACCAGGTCACCGGCACCACTCAGCCGCCCGCCAGCGCGCCCGCACCGCAGCCCCCGGTACAGGGACCGGCGCCCAACGACGGTCGCAAGGACGGCTGAGCCCCACTGAATCGACTCGGGTAGTTCTCTGTGGCCCTCACCGTGATGGGCCGCCAGGTTCGGCTGAACCTGAGTTGGCTCAAGCCCCCGCCGTCGCCGCCGGACGGGTCGATGACCCTGTTCGAGCATTTGCGCGAGCTTCGCTACCGCTTGGTGCTTGCCTCGGTCGCGATCATGGTCGCGATGGCGTTGTCGGCGATCTTCTACCCTCAGCTCCTCGCCGTCCTGCGACACCCCTATGACGTCGGCATCGACCAGTTGAAACTGCGAAATCCCGGCGCCACGACCCTGCTCGTCAATAACGGGATCGCTTCGCCGTTCACGCTCGCTTTGAAGGTCTGCTTGGTCTCGGGGCTCGTGCTCAGCGGACCGGTATGGCTCTATCAACTCTGGGCGTTCATCGTGCCCGGTCTGCTGGCCAAGGAGAAGAAGTGGGCGCTGATCTTCATCGGCACGGCGAGCCCGCTCTTCGCTGCCGGGGTGGTGCTCGGCTACTTCATCATGCCGAAGGGAATCGCTGTCCTGCTCGGGTTCACGCAGTCGGGCATCACCAATCTGCAGGACATCAACGTGTTCTTGTCGTTCCTGCTCCGGGTCATGATCGTTTTCGGGATCGCCTTCTTGATCCCGCTGATCGTGCTGATGCTGAACATCGTGGGCGTGATCAAAGCCTCCCAGCTCTCCAAGGCCCGCGTGTACGTCATCTTCGGCACCTTCGTGTTCGGGGCGGTCGCCACGCCCTCGACGGACCCCTTCTCGATGCTGGCTCTGGCTATCCCGATGGCTGGGCTGTTCGTAGCTGCCGAGGGCCTGGCCCACATCCTGGATCGCCGCAAGGCCAGGCGGGCGCTGGAATCCGACGGCGAGATCGTGCTGCGGGACACCGCGCTCGACGACCTCGACCAGCCCGACACCGACGACCGGTGAGTCCCGACAACCTGGCGCGCCCCGACATCCAGGCCAGCCGCGACAGCATCGCGCTGGTGGTAAACCCGTCGGCCGGCAAGGGACGCTCCCAGCGGCTGCTTCCACAGGTGGCCGGTCTGTTCCGCGACACCGGTCATCGATTGGACATCCTGCTCAGCCGGCACATCGACGAGGCGTACGCGATGGCCACTGAGGCAGTGACGGGCGGGGTCGACACCTTGGTGGTGATGGGTGGAGACGGCATGGTCCATCTCGGGCTCAATGTGGTGGCCGCATATCCAGGGGTGTCCAATCTTGGCCTGATCCCGGCGGGCACTGGCAACGATCTGTGTCGTGGTCTTGGGCTCGACGTGAAGAACCCCGTCGCCTGCGCGCAAGCCATCGCCGTTGGATCGCCCCGGCCGATCGACGTCCTCGAAGTCAACGACGTCTTCGTCGGCGGCGTGGTCGCGACCGGCTTCGACGCCCTGGTGAACCGCCGAGCCAACGCGATGCCGCGACCGAAAGGTTCCCTGCGGTATGCGGTCGCCGCACTCGTCGAGATGGGCAGCTTCTGGCCGTTGCCATATCGGCTGGTGATCGACGGCGAACCACGTGAACTCCACGCCATGCTGGTCGCGGTCGGCAACACCGCCTACTACGGGGGCGGAATGCAGATCTGTCCCGGCGCCAACCCGGCTGACGGCGTCCTGGACCTGACCATCGTGCACGAGGCCAGCCGGGCCAAGCTGCTTCGGTTGCTGCCGCAAACGTTCTCGGGCCGCTTCGCGCGAGATCCGCTGGTGGAGCGGTTACAAGCTCGTACGGTTCGGGTGGAGCGTCCCGGTCTGGTCGGCTACGGCGACGGCGAGCGCTTGGCCGCTGGCCCGCTGGACATCGCGGTCCGCCCTGGTCTGCTCTCCGTCTACGGCTGACGCCCCGGCCCCGGGGGACTTTTGTGCCGCTCTCCACACTCGATGTGGTTTCTGCTCCAGAAGTCGGGAGTACGTCGGGGAGTGGGTAGCGTGGCGCCATGCCCGACGGTTCCGAGATCTCTGCTGGCCGGCTCGATCCTGCTGCCCGCACTGATTCCGCCGAGCTGAGCCCGGCGAGCGCGTACGCGCGGTTCCGCAGCAATCAGGCCACCCCCGAGCTGACCTCGTTCGCCGACGGGTACGGCTTCGTCTTCGACGACTACCAGCGCGAGGCCTGCGCGCATCTGGAAGGCGGGTCGGGCGTGCTGGTCGCCGCCCCGACCGGGGCCGGCAAGACGATCGTCGGGGAGTTCGCCGTCTGGCTGGCTCTGCAACGGGGTCGGAAAGCGTTCTACACCACCCCGATCAAAGCGTTGTCGAACCAGAAGTACGCGGATCTGGTGCGCCGCCACGGCTCGGAAAAGGTGGGCTTGCTGACCGGGGACTCCAGCATCAACTCCGAGGCGCCGGTGGTGGTGATGACCACCGAGGTGCTGCGCAACATGATTTACGCCGGCTCGGCGACCCTGGAGAACCTCGCGTTCGTGGTGATGGACGAGGTGCACTACCTGGCCGACCGGTTTCGGGGTGCGGTCTGGGAGGAGGTGATCATCGGGCTCGCCGAGTCGATCCAGTTGGTCGCCCTGTCCGCGACGGTGAGCAACGCCGAGGAGTTCGGCGACTGGCTCTCGGAGGTCCGCGGCGAGATGGCGGTCGTGGTCTCGGAGCGCCGACCGGTACCGCTGTTCCAGCACGTGCTGGTCGGCAGGAAACTCTACGACCTGTTCGCCGACGAGGCGCCGACCGCGGCCGCGCTGCCCAGCCAGTCCAGCGCCGAGGTCAACCCCGCGCTGGTCAGGGTCAGCAAGCAGGAGGCGAGGCACGTTCGGGACGACTCGCGGCGACCGCGCGGTCGCCGCGGCAAAGGCAAGCGCACCGCCGGATACGGCAGTGGAGCCTACGGCGGAGCGGCCCATCGGTCCCAGACGGTGGGGGGGCCAGGTCGTCCTCGCTCGCTGACGGTCGCGTCGCGGCCCGATCTGGTCGCGGCGTTGGACGCCGATGCTCTGCTGCCAGCCATCGTGTTCATCTTCTCTCGCGCCGGTTGCGACGGTGCGGTCGGCCAGCTGCTCGGTTCCGGCATCGCGCTGACCAGCCCGGCCGAACGCGCCGAACTGGTCGGGATCGCCGACCGGCATGTCGCCGGGTTGACGGCGGCCGATCTGCGGGCACTCGACTATCACCGGTTCACCGAAGCCCTGCGGCGCGGTATCGCCGCGCACCACGCAGGAATGCTGCCGGCGTTCAAGGAGGCGGTCGAGGAGGCCTTCGTCAAAGGCCTGGTCAAGGTGGTCTTCGCCACCGAGACGCTCGCCCTGGGCATCAACATGCCGGCCCGCAGCGTGGTGCTGGAGAAGCTGGTCAAGTACAACGGCGAGACCCACGCCGACATCACGCCGGGGGAGTACACCCAGCTGACCGGGCGGGCCGGCCGCCGGGGCATCGACATCGAGGGTCACGCCGTGGTGGTCTGGCAGCCGGGGCTCGACCCCCGCGCGGTGGCCGGCCTGGCGTCGCGGCGGACGTACCCGCTCAAGAGTTCGTTCGCGCCGACGTACAACATGGCCGTGAACCTGGTCGGAGCCGTCGGTCGAGACCGCGCCCGCTCGCTGTTGGAGCAGTCGTTCGCTCAGTTCCAGACCGACCGTTCCGTGGTCGGAATGGCCCGATCGCTCAGTCGCAACACCGCGGCGATCGACGACCTGTGGGCCCGCGCGTCCTGCGATCGCGGGGACTTCCAGGCCTACGCCCGTCTCCGGGCCGAGATCGGCAGTCTCGAATCCGAAGCCAGCCGCGAGCGCAGCGCGGACCGTCGTGCGGAGGCGACCCAGTCGCTGCTCACGCTGATGCCCGGCGACATCATCCGGGTGCCGCGCGGCAAGAACCAGGGCTGGGCGGTAGTGATCGATCCGGACACCCGCAGTGGTGACCGGGACAACCCCAGGCCGCTGGTGCTCACCGAAGACCGACACGTCCGGCGCTTGTCGTTGGTCGACTTCCCGACCCCTCCGCCGGTGGCCGGCCGAATGCGGGTGCCGAAGCACTTCAATCCCAAGGAGCCCGCGTCCCGGCGCAACCTCGGGGCAGCGTTCCGATCCAAGCTGGCTGGGATCGATCTCAACCCGCAGCGCTACCGACCGGCCCGGATCAGCGAGGACGTCGCCGAACAGATCGACGACGTGCGGGATCGGCTGCGCCGCCACCCGTGCCACACCTGTCCAGACCTCCAAACCCACGCCCGCTACGCCGAACGGGCCGTACGGCTGGAGCGAGAGAACGAGCGCTCCCGGCAACGCGTCTCGTCGCGAACCCACACCATCGCGAACCAGTTCGACAAGATCTGCACGGTGCTGGGTTCGCTCGGGTATCTCGGCGGTGAGAGCGGGGGCGAGGTGACTCCGACCGGCCGGATGCTGGCCAGGATCTATGCCGAGCTGGACCTGGTGGCGGCCGAGTGCATCCGGACCGAGGTGTTCGACGACCTGACTCCGCCCCAGCTGGCCGCGGTGCTGGCCTGCCTGGTGTACGAGTCCCGGCGCAGCGACGACCACTGGCGCAAGCCCCGGATGCCTGATCCGGTGAGCGAGAACGCGGTCACCAGCGTACGACGGATCTGGCGGGAGGTCTCGCTGGTCGAGCGGGACAACCGGCTCCCGCGCGGACCTGAGCCCGACATCGGGTTCAGCCAGTCGGCGTACGGCTGGGCGTCGGGCCGTCCGCTGAGCGACGTCCTCGCCGATGGGCACCTGACGGCCGGAGACTTCGTCCGCTGGGTGCGTCAGGTGCTGGATTTCGCCGGACAGGTGGCCGATGCGGCCGGTCCCGGACCGCTGCGGGAGACGGCTCGTTCCGTGGTCCACACGATGCGTCGGGGGGTGGTCGCCTACTCCCCGGATGACTCGCTCGATGACCTTGATGACCTCGACGGCGGGCGATAACGATTGCCTCACGGCCTGACATCAATTTCGCAACATCATTGGCGCGGGCGGTGGAAGCGGTCCACGATCGGTTGATCGCGCACCCTCGATCCACCTGGAGTCCTTCATGCCCCGGCCCGCCTCGCTAGCGCCGCGACAGTCGGCGCCGGGGGTGCGGGTGGTGATCGCGGTCTGCGTTCTGCTCCTCGGTCTCGCCGGTGGATCGGCCGGTCTGGCGAGGTCCGCCGCCGCGGATCCGACGGCGAGCGGCCGCGGCCCGTCGCTAATCTTGCCGGACGAGGTGATCTTCGTGCTCGACAACCCGGGTGAGCGGCATCTGATCCAGGCCGACGGGGATCCGGTTCCAGTTCTCGGCGCCGAAGGGCTGCCTCGGGGTCTGCGCCTGATCGCTCACGGAGACGGCAGCGCATCGCTCGAAGGCATCGCCACTGGGCCTGCTGGCCGCACGATCGTGCGGGTCATCGCCCAGAATAAAGCGGGTTCGGTCGCCGACGACCTGGTGGTGATGGTGCGACAAGGCCCGTCGTTCGTGGTCGGAGAGCCCCTCACGTTCGTACCTGGCGAGTTTGGGACAGTACTCATCCGGACCGGCGGATTCCCCATTCCGGGGCTCAGCCTCCAGGGCGACCTTCCGGCCGGTCTCGCGTTCGCCGACAACGGGGACGGTACGGCGATCATCGCGGGTACGCCGCTGGATGGCCCAGGTGGTGCCCCGGTGACCTTGACCGCGGTCAACGTGGTCGCCGACGCGTCGCTGACCACTCGGGTGGTCGTCGCGCTCCGACCCCACGCGTCGGGCGGCGCCGGCGTGCTTCTCCCGGGCAGCGGACCCCGGCGCGGGCCCTGAGCCGCCCGC
>JAKDLH010000390.1 GCA_030452945.1 Microlunatus sp.
CAGGAGCTCGTCGAGATCTGGACGCAGGCGTCCAACCAGGTTGCCAAGGAGATGGAGACCAACTTCTCCCGCACCAACCCGATCTACCGGATGGTCAGCTCGGGGGCGGGCGGCAACTGGTTCCAGATCCGCCAGATCGCCGGCATGCGTGGCCTCATGGCCAATCCGAAGGGTGAGATCATCCCGCGCCCGATCAAGTCGAACTTCCGTGAGGGCCTGTCCGTGCTCGAGTTCTTCATCTCGACGCACGGTGCTCGCAAGGGTCTGGCCGACACGGCGCTGCGCACCGCGGACTCCGGCTACCTGACCCGTCGACTGGTCGACGTGTCCCAGGACGTCATCATCCGCGAGGACGACTGTGGTACCGACCGTGGTCTCGTCCTGCCGATCGCCAAGGTGAACGAGCTGACCGGCACGCGCACGCTGAGTGAGATCGTCGAGGCGTCGGTCTATGCCCGCACCCTCGCCGAGGACGTCATGGACGAGGGCGGCACCGTCCTGGCCGAGGCGGGGATCGACCTCGGTGACGTCGTCATCAACGCGCTGTTCCGGGCCGGTATCGACAAGGTGCGGGTCCGCTCGGTGCTGACCTGTGACAGCCACGTCGGCACGTGCGCGAAGTGCTACGGCCGTTCGCTGGCGACAGGCAAGCTGGTCGACATCGGTGAGGCCGTCGGCATCATCGCGGCGCAGTCGATCGGTGAGCCCGGCACACAGCTGACGATGCGGACGTTCCACACCGGTGGTGCGGCCGCTGCGGACGACATCACGCAGGGTCTTCCACGTGTCGTCGAGCTGTTCGAGGCCCGCACTCCGAAGGGCGTCTCGCCGATCGCGGAGGCGACCGGACGCGTGGAGATCGAGGACACCGACAAGGCCCGTCGTATCCTGCTGGTCCCGGACGACGGCTCGGACCAGCACGCATACCCGGTCACCAAGCGCGCTCGCCTGCTCGTGCAGGACGGCGACCACGTCGACGTCGGCACCCAGCTGATCCAGGGCGCCATCGACCCGAAGCAGGTGCTGCGCATCCTCGGCCCACGCGCCGCGCAGAAGCACCTGGTCGACGAGGTCCAGCATGTCTACCGGCAGCAGGGCGTGTCGATCCACGACAAGCACATCGAGGTCATCGTTCGCCAGATGCTGCGGCGCGTGACGATCATCGAGTCGGGTGACACCGAGCTGCTCCCGGGCGAGCTCGCCGAGCGGGGCCGCTTCGAGGAGGCGAACCGCCGGGCGATGGCCGAGGGCAGCAGGCCGTCCGCCGGCCGTCCCGAGCTCATGGGCATCACCAAGGCGTCGCTCGCGACCGACTCGTGGCTGTCGGCAGCGTCGTTCCAGGAGACCACGCGGGTTCTCACCCAGGCTGCCATGGAGGCCAGGTCCGACCCGCTGCTCGGCCTCAAGGAGAACGTGATCCTCGGCAAGCTCATCCCGGCCGGCACGGGGCTGCCCCACTACCGCAACATCGTGGTGGAGCCGACCGAGGAGGCCAAGGCTGCGATGTACTCCCTGCCGAGCTACGACGGCTACGACTACGCCAACTTCGGCGCGGCCTCCGGTGACGCGATCCGCCTCGATGACCACGAGCTGGGCCTGGACCAGCTCTGACGATCGACCGCACATCCCGTATGCCGCTGGGCCGGGACCGCGCACCACGCGCGGTCGCGGCCCAGCGGGCTTACACCCCTCCTGGCATCGAAACGGTGGCCGGCACCTGTGAAGGATTGCCGCTCGAGGAAACACCGCACGCCACGTGCAGTCCGAGCTGAGGTGGCCCCGACAGAAGCTCCCGGCAGTCACGGGAATCTCAACGTGCGGTCTGGCACGTGTGGCAGTCGCAGCCATCGACGAGATTTCCAACTCGGCGCGACAGGATTCCTGATGATTCGGATTCGCAATGACTAGTTGCGGCCCTCCCGATGTGTCGGCCAGTCTGACACGGACGCAGATGCGTCCCAGGGGTTCTGGCGAATCTCTCACAGGGCACTGGGTAGAAGAGGAGCAGCACCCAAGCGCTTTTGGCGAGCGTGGGCGGCAGCATGGTTCGTCTTGCTGTTGCCCGCCGTTCTGGCGGCCCCTGCACAGGCAAGTAGCAGTACCTGCGGGTACTACCACAATCAGGAAGGGGAACGTGCCACTACGTCTATGGCAGCAGCAACAACATATCTCAGCAGACCGCAGATTTCGGGCCTTCGTCTGAGCGCCACCAAGCCCCGACTCTTTGCAACTGGAAGATCAACTGGGTCTATCTGGACTCGAATTCTAAGCCATGGTACACGGACTACGGCCCAGTGCACTACGCATGCAACAAAGAGGAGTCGCGCTGGCGGGGCAAAGGCTGGGCCAAGAACGGGTACGCTTGCGCCTACCTATACGCAGATGGCTGCTACGTCGCTCGAGCCTGTGTGCGGATCAAGTGAGACAGGAGAGGTCTGAGTGACCGACCTCCGCGCCGAGACTTCCTGTCACGGTGATCGGAGCGGTCGCGACTGGCTCCGGCGCCTTCCCCTCTGGGGGCTGCCCACGTTGGCAGCTATCGTTGCCGGCTGTGTCGCGGTGCACGGCGATCACGTGGATTTCGATGTCTACGTCCGCGCGGGTGATCGCCTTCTGGATTCCAGTAACCCATACGAGACGACTGGCGAGTTACCGTTCACATACCCGCCATTTGCTCTGTTCTTGGCGACAATCTTCGCATCGTGGCCACGCTCGTCATTGATAGCACTCTCCCTGGCAACTATTGGCGCGGCCGCTTGGAGTGTGGCGATTGTGCTGAAGAGAGCCCAGATCTCCGCTGATTGGTGAGCCGCAGGTCGTGTGACCTGCGGCTTCTGCTCGCCGTGGCCTCTGCGAAA
>JAKDLH010000062.1 GCA_030452945.1 Microlunatus sp.
CCGTATACCACTGCTGCGTGAATGTCGGCGGCGGACGGCAGGATGTCCTCGTGCTGCTCGTCCAACTCGCCGACACCTGGACCGAAGTCGCGACCACGCGTTCTCGCCACGCTAAACGCGATCTGCTGGCGGCGGCCCTGGCCGACGCAAGTCCCGACGATCTGGCCATCGCGGTCAGTTACCTGGCGGGACGACTGCGGCAACGCCGGACCGGCCTGGGCTGGCGCAGTCTGGCCGAGCTTCCCCCGGCCGCCGCGTCGGCAGAGTTGACGCTGGTCGAGACCGACTCGGTCTTCGAGGCGATAGCCGGGTTGTCGGGAGCAGGCTCAACCAAACGACGCGCCGCGCTCGCGGCCGATCTGTTCGCCCGAGCGACCGCGGCCGAGCAGGCTTTTCTCCGGGGGCTCGTGCTGGGCGACCTCCGCCAGGGGGCACTGGAGGCCGTGGTGCAGGACGCGATGGCGCGCGCGTACGGGGTCGAGCCGCAAGTGCTGCGGCGCGCCGCCATGCTGTTGTCGTCCACGACCGAGGCCGCGGATCTGCTGGCCAGGGGTGGGGCCGAGGCACTGGGTCGAGTCCAACTCCGCGTCGGGACACCAGTGCAACCGATGCTGGCGGCGAGCGCTCCCGACCCGGACGCAGCGCTGATCAAGGTCGGCACCCCGGCGATGGCCGACGTCAAGCTCGACGGCATCCGGGTTCAGGTGCACCGGCAGGGCGCCGACGTGGCGGTCTACACCCGTTCGCTGGATGAGATCACCGAGCGGTTGCCCGAGGTGGTCGCGGCAGTTCTCGCCTTGCCGGTGACCTCGGTGGTGCTAGACGGTGAGGTGCTGGCGCTGCGGCCCGACGGACGCCCCGAGGTGTTCCAGCTGGTGGCGTCGAGGGCAGCGAGCAGAACCGCCGAGGAGGGATCGGAGTTGGCTCTTCGGGTGTTCTTCTTCGACGTGCTGCACGTTGACGGCCGCACGCTGCTCGACGTTCCGCTGGTCGAGCGCGACGCGGAGCTCGCGCGAATCGTCGGAGACGAGCAACGGATACAACGTCGAACTGTGGACACGGTCACCGAGCTGAGGAACTTCTTCGCTTCTGTGGTCGCCGGTGGCTTCGAGGGACTGGTTGTCAAGCGGCCGGATTCGGTCTACTCGGCGGGCCGGCGGCAGGCGTGGTGGGTCAAAGTCAAGCCGCGGCACACGTTCGATCTGCTGGTCACCGGGGTGGAATGGGGGTACGGCCGGCGGGAGGGGTGGTTGTCCAATATCCACCTTGCCGCGCGAGACGCCAGCACCGGAGCGCCGATCATACTGGGCAAGACGTTCAAAGGCATGACCGACGACTTGCTGCGATGGCAGACCGAGCACTTCCAGCGAATCGAGATCTCTCGTGATCGACACACCGTCTACGTCGAGCCGACCACCGTGGTGGAGATCGCCTGCGACGGTCTTCAGGCCTCGGTTCGCTATCCCGGTGGGGTCGCCTTGAGATTCGCCCGGGTGCTGCGTTATCGCCCCGACAAGCCGGCAGCGGAGGCAGACACGCTGGAGGACCTCAAGCGTCTGTTGGGGCCGCCGGAGGCGGTCGACGCGACGCCGAAGAACGAGCCTGGCTGAGATCTTCCAGCACCCGTGGCCGGGAGATGCGGCGGCGGGGGATCGGACGAGCGACCCTGCCCACCAGAGCCGGATGAAACAGGGCCACCGGGGACACCATCAGGTGGTTGACCGCAGCGAGACTGCGGGTGCAGCGGACATCGCCAGCGGCAGCCAGTCGGCCCAGCCGGCTGGCCCAGGCGAAGCTGAGGCGCTGTCCGGCGTTGAGGTGTCCGGGGCAGCTCGGGTGCCGAAGATCTGCGGTCGTGGCCATCGACCATGGGGTGTCGGTGATGCGGATCATCTGGCGTTGCAGAAGCCGGTCGATCGGCTTCCCGACGCCCAGGGCAGCGCGAATCGCGCTGGCCTGCTGAGCGGCGACGGTGATGCCCTGGCCGTAGACGGGATTGAACGCGCACAAGGCGTCACCGACCACCAGCAGCCCCCGGGGCCACCCGTCGCAGCGGTCCCACCGCCGACGCTGATTAGCGGTCTGGCGATAGATCCGAACCGGTCCGGCCGGATCCAGGAGGCTGACCAGGTCAGTGATACCGGGATCGGGCAGATCAGCCAGAAAGCGCTCGAAGGCGATCTCGTCCCGGGGCGGCCTCTTGTCGCCGAAGCCGGCGGCCGCCACGAGCCACCGGTCGCCCTCGACCGGAAGCGCCAGACCCGCCGTCCCGACCATAGGTGAGTTGAGGATCATCACCCCAGCCCGGAGCGGGGTTGGCACGCGTTCGGCGTACAGCCGGCAGGCGTAACCCATCTGGGCATCCACCTGCTCGACGCGGGGTCGGCCCAGTCCGGGCAGCCAGTGCTCCAGACGCGACGATCGCCCCGAGGCGTCCACGACAATGTCGCTGGTGAACTCGCCGGCGGCGGTGCGAGCCCGCCATCCCCGGCGATCGGCCACCAGACCTGACACCGTCACATCGTCGCGAACCGACACCATCGGCAGCTCGAGCAGTCGCTCACGGGCGACCGCCTCCATCAGCGGCCGGGTGGCCGAGACCACCTCGAAGGCGGGTACGGAGGTGTCGAGCCAGCCGAACTCTCCGAGCCAGGGCATCTGGCCGGTGTCGAACGGCATGGCCCCCCGGCTGAGAAGTCCGGCCCGGAATCCGGGGAGCAGCTCGTCGATGGTCACCAGACCGCGGTGCAGCAGGACGTGAGCCTGTTCTCCCTGCGGAACACCACGCCGACTGCGGGCCGTCGACGGCAGCCGGTCCCGCTCCAGCACCGTGACCTGGTAGCCGCTCTGGGCCAAGGCGGCGGCGGCGAAGATGCCAGCCATGCTGGCGCCCACCACCACCGCCGAACCAACCCGACCGGCAGCGCCAGCCATCAGAGAAACTTTCGTCGAGCTAGCCCGACAGAGTCAGGAGAACTCGACAGAAGCCAGGTTCGGGATCTGACCGGTCTGAGTCTCAGGGCTTGATGAGTCCCGGCGTCTGGGCGACGGCCGTGGCGAAGCGGGCCTGAGCGTCGGCCCAGTTGACCACGTTCCACCAGGCCTTGACGTAGTCGGCCTTGACATTCTTGTACTGCAGGTAGAACGCGTGCTCCCACATGTCCAAGACCACGATCGGAATCTGCGCCAGCGGCAGGTTGGCCTGCTGGTCGTAGAGCTGGCCGATGTTCAGCCGCTGTCCCAGACAGTCCCAGACCAGCATGGACCAGCCGGAGCCCTGAATGGCGTTGGCGTTGGCCTCGAAGTGGGCGCGGAACTTGTCGAAGCCACCGAAGTGCTCGTCGATGGCGCTGGCCAGGTCGCCGGTCGGCTTGTCGCCACCGTCGGGGGACATGTTGGGCCAGAACACCGAGTGGTTGATGTGGCCACCGAGGTTGAAGGCCAGAGTCTTCTCCAAGCCGCCGACTGAGCCGAACGAGTCGGAGTCCCGGGCCTCGGCGAGCTGCTCGAGAGCGGTGTTCAACCCCTTGACGTAGGTCGCGTGGTGCTTGTCGTGATGCAACTCCATGATGTCGCCGGAGATGTGCGGCGCGAGCGCGCCGTAATCGTACGGCAGGTCGGGAAGGACGTAGTCAGCCATAGCTCTCCTCTGGATTCAGTAGTTCGTCTCTGATCGTAGTCCCGGGGTTCACGAGGTGGTGTCGGAGGGGCCTCAGCCGCCGAAGACCAGGCCGGCGATCGCCGCGTTCGACAGGTTCGCCATCGTTGCCGCCAACAGTGCCCGCAATCCGACTCGGGCGACGAAGCCGCGCATCTGTGGACGAAGACTGCCCAGGGCCCCGATGGCGATCGCGATCGAGCCGAAGTTGGCAAAGCCGGCCAGCGCGAAGCTGACGACCACGACGGTCATCGGAGACAGAGTGTCGATGACGGCGCCAAACTCCCCGTAGGCGATGAACTCGTTCAGCACCGTCTTGAGGCCGATGAACTGACCAGCCTGGACGGCTTCGGCCCAGGGCACCCCCAGCAGCCACGCGATCGGGGCGAATCCCCAGCCGAGAAGCTTCTGGAAGCTGAGATCGTCGGCCCCGAACCAGGAGCCGATGCCACCGACGATGCCGTTCGCCATCGCGATCAGGGCCACGAAGGCGATCAGCAGCGCCAAGATGGTGACGGCGATCTTGCCGCCGGCCAGCGCCCCGCGAGCCAGTGAGTCGATCAGGTTCGCCGACTCCTCGTCGCGGACCTCGCGGACGTCGAAGTCGTCCTTGCCGTGTCCGGCCGGGCTGTGCTGAGGGGCCGACTCCCCGTTCCCGCCTGACCCTGCCGCATGGGAGCCCGCCGGTGCCTCGGACGAGACCTCGGCCGGGGACTCGATTGACTCCTGGACGGTGTCCGGCCACATCAGCTTGGCCATCAGCAGTGCGGCCGGAGCGTTCATCACTGTGGCCGCCAGCAGGTACGGCAGTGGTGCTCCGAGGAGGGAGTAGCCGACCAACGTCGAGCCGGAGGCGGCGGTCAGTCCGGCCACCACCACGGTGAAGGCCTCCGAGGAGGTCAGCCGCTTGAGGTAGGGGCTGATCAGCAGGGGCGCCTCGCTCATCCCCAGGAACACCACCACCGCGGCGTACATCGACTCGATCTTGCTGACGTCGAGGATCCTGCCGATGGCCCCGCCGATGTAATGGGTGGCGAACTGGATTACCCGGAGGTAGAAGAGGGCGAAGATCAGGGCACCCAGGAAGACGATCACCGGGAGCACCTGCAGGGCGAACGCGACGTTGTCGTCGTCTACGGTCAGCAGTGGTCCGAAGACGAACTTGGTGCCCTCCACCGTGAAGCCGATGAGCTTTTCCACCAGCCCGGCCAGCCAGCCCAGGACCGCGCGACCGGGTCCGGTGCGCAGCACCAGCAAGGCGAACCCGAACTGCAGCACCAACGCGGCGATCACCGTGCGCCAGGCGATGCCCCGACGATCCTTGGAGACCGCGAAGGCCACCCCGAGCAGCAGCAACAGGCCGAGCACCCCGCGCAGCGCATCCATGGCATGACCCTAGAGGTCGGGTCGCGCCGTCGGGAAGCCCCCAAGGCGACCGCATCCGCCCGTGATCACTAGTGTGGCCACAGGTCCGAAGCAGCGTGTTGACTGTTGGTCATGATGGACTCCTCGTCGCCGCAGCCAATTGCGTTGGCCCTGACCGGGTTGGTCAAACGGTTCGGTCCCAAGATCGCGGTCGACAACCTGCACCTCAGAGTCCGGTCAGGCTGCCTGTTCGGTCTGGTGGGGCCGAACGGGGCCGGGAAGACCACCACCTTGTCGATGGCGACCGGTTTGCTGCGCCCGGATGCGGGCCAAGCCGTCGTGCTCGGTCACGACGTGTGGTCTGACCCGGCGGCGGCCAAGGCGTTGATCGGGGTGCTACCGGACGGGATGCGGTTGTTCGACCGATTGACCGGTGCGGAGCTGCTGCGCTACGTCGGCCTGCTGCGGCGGGTGCCACTATCCGACATCGTGTCCCGGTCCACGGAGTTGCTGGAGGCTTTGGGACTGGCGGCCGATGCTTCCACGCTGGTGGTGGAGTACTCCGCCGGCATGACCAAGAAGATCGGACTCGCCTGCGCGTTGATCCACGCGCCGCGGCTGATCATCCTCGACGAGCCGTTCGAGTCGGTGGACCCCGTCTCGGGCGAGCACATCCGTGCCATCTTGCGGGGCTACGTCAACAGCGGCGGCACGGTGGTGCTGTCCTCCCACGTGATGGAGCTGGTGGAAAGCCTGTGCGACGAGCTCGCCGTCGTCGCCGAAGGGCGGGTAGTCGCCGCCGGGACTCTGGATCAGGTCCGTGCTGGCAGCAGCCTGCAACAACGGTTCCTTGACCTGGTCGGATACACCGCGGCGGCGGAGGAGGCACTGTCATGGTTGCGATCATCGTCCGGCTCAAGCTGACCTTGCTGCGCAACGCCCTGCGCCGCAGCGTCTGGCGGATGGTAGGGCTGATTTTCGGTCTGGTCTACGCATTGGGTGTCGTGCTGATGGCCGTCGTCGGCCTGATCGCGTTGCGCTGGACCTCGATCGAACTCACCGCCGACGTCACGGTGCTCGCCTTCGCCCTGCTCACGCTCGGCTGGCTGCTGCTCTCACTGCTGGTTTTCGGGATCGACGAGACCATTGATCCGTCCCGGTTCGCGCTGCTGCCGGTCCGGGCCCGCGACATCATGCCGGGGCTGCTGGTCTCCGGGTTGGTCGGCAGCACCGGGATCGCCACCGCGCTGGTCGCTTTCGGGCTGGTGCTCACCTGGGCCCGAACCCCTGCCCCGGCGATGGCGGCGGTGGTGGTCTTGCCGATCGGGGTGGCGACCTGCTTTCTGCTGTCCCGAGCCGGTACGGCCGCGTTCTCCTCGGTGCTCAGCTCGCGACGATTCCGCGACTTCGCCTTCGTCGGACTGGCCCTGCTGGGCATGTCGATCGGGATCGGCGCCAATCTGATTGGGGCACTGGTGGGCTCCGACTTCCAGGGTCTGCGGGTCGTGCTCGCCAAGGTCGCCGCGGCGGCCGGCTGGAGCCCGTTCGGCTGGGCCTGGGCGGTGCCGGCCGACGTCGCCCAGGGCCGTTGGCTGGTCGCCGGACTGCGACTCGTGCTGGCCGTCGGATTCGCCGTGGTTCTGTGGCTGGTCTGGCAGCACTACCTGGACCGGCGCCTGACCGAACCGGTGGAAGCAAGCCGGCGCACCGGCCGGATCCGGGGTGGCACCGTGATCGAGCGGCTGTACCCGGCGACGCCGGCCGGCGGTGTCGCGGCGCGGACCCTGCGGTACTGGCGCCGTGATCCGCGATACGTGGCCGGGATCGCCGGATTCCTGATCGGACCGGTGATCTTGATGGTGGTTCAGGTGTCGAATCCGGGCGGTCAGCGTCTGGTCGCCGCGTTCGCGCCGGCCGTGTTGTGCTGGCTGCTCGGTTCCAGCCTGGCGCAGGATCTCAGCTACGACGGCAGTGCGCTCTGGTTGCACGCCACCACCGGGATGCGAGGGGCCGACGATCGAGTGGGTCGGGTGCTGTCGACGCTGACCGTGTTCGCTCCGCTGGTGGTCCTGCTGATCATCGCCGCACTGGTGGTCAGTGGCGACTGGACGCTGTGGGTGTCGGTGGTCGCGGTCAGCGTGACCCTCGGCCTGACCAGCCTGGGGGTGGGCTCCTACGTGGGCTCGCTGTGGCAGTGGCCGGCGCCGCCGCCGGGATCGAACCCGTTCGCCAAGGGTCAAAGCGGAGGACTGCCGGCCTTGGCCGCCTTCGGCGTGACCAGCTTTGCCACCCTCGTGCTGAGCCTGCCCACCGTCGCACTGGTCATCGCGTCGGCCTGGTACGGCGCGCTGGCCTGGCTCGCGCTGGCGGTCGGGATCGTGGTCGGCCTGATCGTCCTGTGGCAGGGGATTGTCCGGGGTGGAGCGATGCTGGACCGGCGATGGCCGGAGGTGCTGTCGGCAGTCTCGGAGCGCTGAACGGGCCGGATCCGCGCTGGCATTCGCACCTGGATCAGGGCAGAGACTGATCCGTGCCCCGTACGGTCAGCACCCGGAAGCCCTTCGCGCTGCCGGCCCGTTGACAGCGGTAGCCCTGGTCGATGAGCCAGTTCGCCAAGGTGTCTGCCCCGAGGTTCTTGCCGACCACGAGATGGGCGACCCCGCCCGGAGTGAGTCGCCCGAGCCACCGCAGCAGAAGGTCGTGCAGGGCGGCTTTGCCGATCCGGATCGGGGGGTCCGACCAGATCTGGTCGAACGCGCGGTCGGCGGGGACGTCGGCTGGCCGACCCGGACAGACGCGGTCGGCCACCCCGAGACGGGCCGCGTTGTCACGGCACAGGCTCAGGGAGCGATCGTTGACGTCCACCGCGTCCACCACCGCCCCGGGGCTTGCCAGCGCGAGACCGAGGGCGATCGGCCCCCAACCGCAGCCGAGGTCGAGAATGCGGGGTCGTCCGGTCGGCGGGGGAACCGTCTTCAGCAGTACGGCCGTGCCCTTGTCCAGGCCGTGGCCGGCGAAGACCCCGTTGGCGGTCAGCACCGTCACCTGACGCCCGAACAACTCGACGGCCACCTCTTTGCGCCGTTCGGATCCGGCGGGGTTGTCGCTGAAGTAGTGCTCAGTCATGACTGGGCTCCAGTTGTCGATCCGACTCGGCACCGGGAAGAGTGCGCCGACTCCGGGCTTGGCTGGCGCGCTCGGCGAGCTGGTCCTCAGGTGGGTAGCCGACCTCTTCCAGCGTCAAGCCGTGCGCGGGCATCACCCGAACCGTGCTGCTGCGTACGCCGGCCGCGGCGACCGCGCTCAGCCAATCGAGACCTCGCCGGGCGGAGCCGATCTCCACCAGGGCGCCGGCCAAGCAGCGGACCATCGAGTGACAGAAGGCGTCGGCCCGGACCGTGAGCTCGACGAGACCGGCCTCGGGTCCGTCGTCGCGTCGCCGAGCGGACAGGTCCAGCAGCGTACGCACCGTCGTCGCGCCTTCGCGCCGCTTGCAGAAGGCGCCGAAGTCCCGCAGACCCAGCAGCGTCCTCCCGGCCGTGTTGAGCCGGTCCACGTCCAGTCGATAGGGGATCGAGACGACGAAGCCCCTGGTCAGCGGATCTTTGATGGTGTCCAGATCGGCGATTCGGTAGCAGTAGCGGCGCCAGACCGCGGCGAACCGGGCGTCGAAACCGGCCGGCGCCCGCCGCAGGTCGGTGACGGCCAGGTCGCCCGGCAGTGCCCGCGACAGCCGCCAGCGAAGTGCCTCCGGATCCATCACGGTGTCGGGGCCGAGATCGACGTGGGCGACCTGCCCGCGAGCGTGCACGCCGGCGTCTGTCCGCCCGGCGCAGACCAGTCGCGGAGGTTGATCCAACCCGAGGACTCGGCGCAGCCAGAGTTCGAGCTCACCCTGGACCGTCCGACGCCCCGGTTGGGCGGCCCAACCGGAGAAGGCGGAGCCGTCGTAGCGGATGCCCAGTCGCCAGCGGACCGGGTCGGGCACGCACCGGGTGATCGGTGAGGGGGTGATCGGCGAGGCGGTCATCGACGACGGTAGGTCAGGTCGCGGACGGTCCGGCCGGCCTCGATCCCACGCTGCTCGAACCGGGTGATCGGGCGGGCCGGGTACCTCTTCGACCAACGGTCGGCCCCGCCGAGGTTCTCCAACTCCGGGTGGACGTCCAGCACCGTACGCATCTGGTCGGCATAGTCCTGCCAGTCGGTCGCCAGTCGCCAGACTCCGCCGGAGGCCAGCCGGCTGCTGACCAGATCGGCGAATGCGGCCGTGACCAACCGGCGCTTGTGGTGCCGGGCTTTGGGCCAGGGGTCGGGAAAGAAGGTCCACGTCTCGTCGACGAGCGCGTCGGCCGGCAACAGATTCCGCAGACCGTCGACCGCGTCGCCCTGGACCAGCCGGACGTTCCCCACCTGCTCGGCGTCCAGCAGTCGGACAAGCCGGGCCAGGCCGGGGAGGTAGACCTCGAACGCCACGATGTCGACGTCGGGCCGAGCGGAGGCCATGGCCACCAGGGACTCGCCGGTGCCTGGCCCGATCTCCACCACCAGCGGCGCTCGCCGGCCGAAGACGCCGACGAGATCGAACGACTGCCCGGAGGAGATCGAGGTACTGGTGGTCCGTCGCGGGACGTCGATCACGTAGCGGTGGCGCAGCCGTTCCCAGGCCTGCTGGTGTGTCGGTCGCATCCGAGCGCTGCGGCGTACGAACGAGACCACCTCGCGATCCACCCGCGGTGGGGTGGGGGAGGTGGCGTACTGCTCGGTCACGGGCCAGACCGTACCGGAGACGCCAAGCACGAACCCCGACCTGTCAGCATCGGTGGTCGCGTTCGCGACCACCACCGCTGACAAGTCGGCGCTCGAGGCTGGTCGGTCGGTCAGGCCGCCTTGTTGCCGGGCACGAACTCCAAGGCTGACAGCTTCTTGTTCTTCAGCTGGGACCGGAGCTTCAACCGTTGCGAGCGCGGCGGGACCCCGTTGATCTCCTGGCTGGAGTAGGCGTAGATGCCCACGGACCAGGCAATCGCGTCCAGGTTGCGGTCCAGCGCCACCCGGTCTACGTTGCCCAGGTTGTCGCAGACCTGGTGGTAGCACGGGTCGTAGGCGATGCCCGCCGTGCCGCCCCACTTGGCTGCCTGCTCCGGGGTCTTGATGCCTTCGGCGCCGGTGAACAATCCGCCCGCCGGGATACCGTTGGCGATGAAACCGCCGTAGTCGGAGCGGCCGTCGAAGTCGGTGCCTTCAGTCGGCACCCCGAGCCGGTCGGTGAAGAAGTCGGTGAACGTCTTCTCCAACTGCGCCGAACCGTACGGACCCGGCCCGGCGCCTTCGCCGTCGGAGTTGTCCCCGTCGTAGACGAAGTATCCCGCGTTCGGCGACCCGACCATGTCGAAGTTGAGGTAGAGCGCGATGTCGAGTTGTTGCTCAAAGGTGAGTCCGGCGACGTACTCATTGGAGCCGATCAGGCCCAGCTCCTCCGCGCCCCACCAGGCGAACCGGACGGCGTTGCCCACTTCGGGCGAGCCGCCGAGCTTCAGCGCCACGTCCAGCAGAGCGGCCGAGCCGCTGCCGTTGTCGTTGATGCCGGCGTAGATCGCGTCCAGATGCGCGCCGGCCATGACGACGTTGTTCTTCTTCCCGGTCCGGGTCTGGGCGATCACGTTGACACTGGTCCGCGTCTCCTCGCGATAGCGCATGTCCACCGTCGCGGTGTCCCCGGCCTGGCCGGCCAACGTGGTCCCGTCGGCCTGGCTGATCCCACCGACCGGGATCGGTCCGGGGCTGCTGATGGTCCCACTGTTCAGCGGACCGGGCACGTTGTTGGAGATGACGGCGGTGATGGCGCCGGCTGCAGCGGCGTTCAGCGCCTTTTGCGCGAACGCGCAGCCACCCCGCCGGATCAGCGCGATCGTGCCGGTAAAGTCCTGACCGGCGAAGTCGGTGGCCTCACAACCGGTGGTGGCGTCCTCCGGCACGACCCGGACCGGACCGGTGACCCCGCCTACCGGCGTGTCGATGCTGAAGCTCATCTTGTCGATCCGGTAGGTCTTCGAGCCGACCGTCAGTGACGCGGCGACCTCCACCTCGACGTCGTAGCTGAACTCGGGTGTTCGAACGATGAAACCCGCTTGTCGCAGGTGGTCGACGACGTAGTCGACACTGGCGTCGTAGCCCGGACTCTCGGGGCGCTCGGTATCCGGTGCGGCGCGGTTGCCGCCGTTGCGGTCAGAGATTCGCTGCAGCGCGATCAGATGCCGGTTCGCATCGGCGGCCTTGGTCTTTCTGACCAGTTTCCGGGCGAGTTTGGTGGCCGGATTGCCGGCGGCCTCGGCCGGGGCCGCCAAGAAGCCGGTGGCGAGAGCGCTCGAGGTCACGATGGCGGCGACCGCGATGGCGACCCGTCGGGTGCGGGAGTGGAGTCTCATGCTGCCTCTCGGGGGGAGGAGCCGAATCTGGCTCGGCTGTGATGTTGATCACTTTGACCGAGAAGACCCGTATGGTCAAGAGATTCTCAGGAACGGGTTCTGGGACCGGATGGAGGGCGACCGCAAGTCCCGGCCGCGGGACCTGAGGCGGGTGTCGGTCGCCGTTCGGGACCTGCGGATTCTGACCGCGTGGTCGAAAGTTGTCGTGGTTGAGTGGTGTCGCCGACGGATTCTGACCGAGTGGTCGAAAGTTGTCGTGGTTGAGTGGTGTCGCCGACGGATTCTGACCGAGTGGTCGAAAGTTGCCGAACGCCGAACGCCGAACGCCGACCGGCAACTCGGAGGTCAGCTGGTGACGTCCTTGGTGGTGAACCGGGCCCAGGCGAGCAGCCAGAACACCAGTGCGTACGCCGCGAACGTGACCAGTCCCCGCTCGATCTGGGCCGTGGCGATCGGCTCGCGAAGGAGGTCGCCGAACGCCGTCCACCAGTGTGTCAGCAGCCACGGGTGCAACCAGGCGAGCTGGTCCACCGAGTCGCAGATGATCATCATCAGGTTGACCAGCACGACGGCCACGGTGGCGCCGATCGGCTGCTCGGTCAGGGTGGAGACGAACAGGCCCAGAGCCCCCAGCGCGCTCAGTCCACAACCCAGGTAGGCACACGTCAAGACCAGTCGGCCGACCGCGTCGGCGAAGGGGATCGCAGTCCCGGAGAACGTGATCAGCTCTCCGCCGCCGAATAGCGCCAGTCCGATCACGCTGCCGACGACCGCGACCAGGGCGACGGCGGCGAAGGAGAAGATCACGATGGCGGCGTACTTGACCACCAGCAGCCGGGTTCGGCCGGCGGGCACGGTGAGCAGATAGCGGAGCGTACCGATGTTGGCCTCTCCGGCCAGCGAGTCGCCGGAGATGGTGGCCACCGCCAGCGGCAGGAACAGGGGAAGTTCCAGGGTCAGGGCCGCGAACGCGACGAACAGGCCGTTGCCGACGATCGCGCTGACGAAGTCGGGACCGCCACCGCTGCCGCCCGCCGACTTCACCGCGATCGCCAAGATGATCGGCACGACCGCGAGGACCGCGAGTCCGGCCAGGTTGCGGCGGCGGCGAAAGACCAGTCCCAGCTCTGAGGAGAGGAACCGAGTGGGCAGTCGGCGTCCAGGGAGCGAGCCGCCGATACCGGTCTGCAGCACGTCCGGCTCAGCCACTGACCTCGAACCCCTCCCCGGTGAGCGAGACGAACACGTCTTCCAGGCTGGCGGAGACGACGTTGAAGGCGAGCACGGTCGCCTCGGCGGCGACCAGCGCGGGCACGATCTGCGTCAACTCCACCTGGCCGAGCCGGGCCGTCAGCACCGTCCGGTTATCGGTTCGCACCGTTTCGGACACGGTCAGTCCCAACCCGGTCAAGACCCGGGCCGAGGTCTCGCCCTCGGTGGTCTCCAGCCGCACGTTCACCGCCGCGTCCGCCTGCAGCGCGGCGAGCGACCCCTGGGAGACCAATCGGCCCTCGTACATGACTCCGACATGGCTGCACATCTGCTCGACTTCGCTGAGCAGGTGGCTGGAGACCAGCACCGTGGCACCGTCACTCGCAAGATCGGAGACGAGGTGACGGACTTCGCGGGTCCCTTGGGGGTCCAGGCCGTTCGTCGGCTCGTCGAGCACCAGCAGATCGCGCGGCATCAGGAGTGCCGTGGCGATGGCCAGCCGCTGCCGCATACCCAACGAGTACGCCCGGTAGCTCTTACGCGCGGCGTTCAGCAGCCCCACCCGGTCCAGCGCGGCGTCGACTCGTCGGGCACTGGTCACAGGATCGGCGTACGGGTCGGCGGCTTCCAGTCGCACCAGGTTGGCCCGGCCGGACAGATAGGGATGGAAGGCGGGCCCCTCGACCAGCGCACCGACCCGGCGAAGCACGCTGACGTCGATTCGCCGCCCGGCACCGCCCATGGGTTCGCCGAGGAGATCCACCTCGCCGGTCGTCGGTCGGATCAGACCCAGCAGCATCCGGATCGCGGTGGTCTTACCGGAACCGTTGGGGCCGAGGAATCCGTACACCGAACCGATCGGTACCTCCAGGTCGATGGTGTCGACCGCGACCTGATGGCGAAACCGCTTGGTCAGGCCACGAGTGAGGACCGGCGGCGTCACCCGAGGGCGTCGTAGAGCAGCTCGGGCGCAACCGCTCCAGCCGCCATCCGGCCGCCGTCGGTGATCACGACCGAGAACGCGGTGCCGGCCAGCAGTCGACCTGATCCCCAGCTCCCTGACACCTTCGGCAGCTGGTCGAGGTAGGCCTGGACATCCATGCCCACGGGGCCGCCCCGCCGGTTCTCGTCGGTCTTGGCGTCGGGCAGGTCACCCTTCGGCAAGTCGGCGACCACCACGGTCGTCCACCCTTCGCCGACCACCGTCGGCTCGGCCGCCTTCCGGGCCTTGCGGGCGGCCTCGCGATCGGCCTTGCTCGGCTTGTCGGAGGCCGTGTGCTGCTCCGGCTTCACCTCGGTGACCTTGGCCCCCTTGGGCGGGCTGAAGGCGAAGACGGAGTCGTCGGGGGTGGCGAAGTCGACGTCGGTGAAGGCGGTGGAGGCGACCGGGGCCGGCCGATCTCCGGCGAACACCTGCACCCGCAGCGCGATGTGCTCGGTTCCGTCGATCGCGATCCGCACGCTGCTGATCAGTGAGCGATTGTCCTTGGGCCGGAGCACCAGCTCGTACGCGTCCCGTCCTGCGACCTTCACCGCA
>JAKDLH010000391.1 GCA_030452945.1 Microlunatus sp.
ACGTAGCGCGGCGGCAGCGAAGTCAACCCCAACCAGGCGAGCGCCGGTGTGCCTGATGGCGGCCAAGCCGTAGCCCGCGCGGCCGCAACCGAGCTCGATCAGCGTCTGACCCGCACGCAGGCCCAGGCGGTGCTGCACTTCGATGAACCCGGGGCCGGGAAGATAGCTGGTGGAGTCCAGACCGTCCGGCAGGTCGAGCCATCGCCAGACGAACCGATCCCAGCCGGACGAGGTGCCGATTGCGTCGTACCACTCGTCGAAAACTCCGGCTGTGGGACCACTCACCGTGTCATCGTCACATCCCGACCACGCCCCGCATCCCGTACGCGGTGCTCGCTGGAGGGTCGGCTTGCGACGACAGGTGCGCGCCCGCCGTGGTCGTTCGTGTCCGCCCCGGCGTGGAACCATTCGCCTATGCCGACTCTTGTCGACGCGGTGATCGCGCCGGGGCACGTGTCAAGAACGGAGCAGCCTCTGCTGCGAGCCGATTCGATCGTGCTGCGCCCGTGGGTCCTTGATGACGCACCTGACCTGGTAGCTGCCTACCAGGAGCCGGACATCCAGCGCTGGCATGCGCGTTCGATGACGCTCCAAGAGGCCCGCTGGATCGCTGATGCTCACTCGGCCTGGGCTGCCGAGCAAGGGGCGAGCTGGGCGGTCGACCTCGACGGACGATCGGCCGGGCGGATGACGTTGAAGTTCCACCTCGCCCACGCTACGCCGGGGTGGGGTACTGGACGCGCAACGCGGATCGCGGCCGAGGCCTTGCCCCACAGGCTCTACTCACTGCGACCGAGTGGGCATTAGGGGGTGCCGGCGGCCGCGGACCGTCCACCGACTGCGGCGGATCAGCCGGGTCACCGGTGTCATCCGGGCGTCGTGTCAGGACCGTACGTCGCTCCCGGCTGCCGGCCACGGCGCCGCCGTTGTGGAGGCTGGACAGAGCGCCGTTCAGCATGCCGCGAACGTCCCGAACAGGGACGGGTCGGTCAGGTCGACGGTGCCGCCTTGACCGTCGGAGGCGGCCCTCGGGTCCTCGGTCCAGTCCCAGTAGTGCAGCGCCACATCTGGGTTGGACTGCCGCAGTAAGGGCCTCGTAGCGGTTGACAGCTCCCGATGCCAGGGGATGAAGGAGTTGTCGCCGTGGTTGTGGGTCGACTGATGGATCTGGTCTGCTTGTCCCAGTAGGAGACGCCGTCGGCGAAGGTGTGCAGGTCGGCCTGCAACACCGCGTCGATTTAGGCCTGCCGTTCCGCAGCGGTGGGGTGGGCGATGCTGCTTCGAACCGGATGAGCCATGTCGAACCCCCGTTTCGTCGGACCGCATAGTCCAGACAGTTCCTCAGGAGCCGCCGATCGAGTCCGGTGATACGCAGGGGCTGTGGTCACCCGCACCAACGATCCCCTCCACCAGTCCCGGGTTGGGAGTCAGGGTAGCCGCCCTTGCCCGGAATACCGGGGAGGGGTACCGTCGTTTCCATCGCATACCCACCGGGGGTATAAGGGGAAATGAGAGAGAACTGTGATGGCGACCGAGTTTCAGGTGACCGGGATGACCTGCGCGCACTGCGAGCATGCCGTCTCGACCGAGATCGGCCAGATCGCCGGCGTGCAGGGGGTCGAGGTCAGCGCGACCGGACGGCTGGTTATCACCAGCAACGCACCGGTGAACGACGAGCAGGTCCTGGCGGCGGTCGATGAGGCCGGCTACCAGGCCGTCCGCCAGCCGTGAGCGTCCCGGTCCGGCTGCTCGCCTTCACCGCCGCCCTCGCGGCGGTGTTCGTGCTAGCCCTGGTCGGCGCCCGGACCCTGCTGCCCACCGGACAGGCTGCCCCCGGGCAGAACCCCACCGACACAACCCATGCAGACGGCGACGACATGGCACCCAGGCACGGCGATGAGCACGACAGCGACCAGCCGACCGTGGCCGCGGATCCGGTCCGCGGTCTCGCGGCCGCCCAGGACGGCTACCGGCTGGAGGCGGTGACCGCCCCCGGGCGTACGAACGTGGACGGGACGTTGGCGTTCCGGCTGGTCGGACCAGACGGCTCCCCGGTCAGCGACTACATCACCGCGCATGAGAAGGATCTGCATCTGATCGTGGTCCGCAGCGACGGCACCCAGTTCCGCCACGTCCATCCCCGCCTCGACGCCGCCGGGACCTGGTCGGTGCCGTGGCGGTGGCTCACTGCTGGCAGCTACCGGGTGTTCGCCGACTTCGTCCCCGCCACCACCGGGAAGACGTTGACGTTGACCAGCACCGTCGAGGTGGCCGGTGACCTGACCCCGGTACCGCCGAGCACCGATCGGGCGACATCCACCGTCGACGGCTTCATCGTGACCATGGCCGGCGTCCCGGCGGCCGGTCAAAGTAGTGAGTTGACGTTCACCGTGACCCGGTACGGGCAGCCGGTCACCACACTGCAGCCCTACCTGGGTGCGGCCGGACACCTGGTCGCCCTCCGTGCCGGCGACCTGGCCTATCTGCACGTCCACCCGACGAACGACCCGGCCGGCAAGTCCGGACCGGCGGTCGCGTTCATGGCCGAGACCCCGACCCCGGGCCGCTACCTGCTGTACCTGGACTTCCAGGTCGACGGACGCGTCCACACCGCCACCTTCACCACCACCGCCACCCGCTGAAAGGGGACCGTCGATGACCACCGGCTTCCAGCCGCCGCAGGCTCTGGGCCACATCGAGCTGCAGATCGGCGGCATGACCTGCGCCTCGTGCGCGGCGCGGATCGAGAAGAAGCTCAACCGGCTCGACGGAATCACCGCCACCGTCAACTACGCCACCGAGAAGGCCCAGATCAGCGCACCGG
>JAKDLH010000392.1 GCA_030452945.1 Microlunatus sp.
GTGTTTATCTGGCGAACCGATGACGGCACCCCCGCGCACGCGGCCATCACCCTCGGTGCGGGATGGCTCCTGCACAAGCCTTCCCAAGGGTGGATGTCACCGACGAAGGTGCTGAGCGTTCGCGATGGGAAGCTGAGCGGCCGATACCGCGGCCAGCGACTGTCCCGCCGCAGACTGACGTGCACAAGGCTCACACCGTCGCCTCGCCGTGTACGAGCAGTTGAGCGCCCGCATGACAAGTCGACGGGTAGTCCGACTACGACTGGATCATGCGGGTGATTCAGCCCACGTTCGTCGAGTACGCGAACCCCGACACCAGAGGCACGCTGGATGCGCCCCATCGCGGCTCGATCACCGCGTCCACGCCATCGATTCTCCGGCTTCGCGCCTCGTGACGGTCTGCGATTCCTTGACGTCCGATCATGCCGAAGCTCGGGTCCCACCATGCCGCAGAGATCGCCGTTGGTTCACCACCTTGGGGAGTATGGCTGGCCAGCGGCTTCTCCACAGGTCGCGACCATTGTCGACGCCGTTCGAAAACTGAACGGTTTCGCCGGTGAAAAGTGAACACTCGACACGATTGGAGAGTGATCACGATGGAGGATTGGGCATTGATCAGGCGGCTTGCCGCGGAGGGCACGCCGAACGCGGCGATCGCGAGGCGGTTGGGGATCTCGCGGACCACGGTGATCAAGGCGGTGAGGTCGGATGCGCCGCCGAAGTACGAGCGGACGGCTGCCGAGTCGTCATTTGTGGTGTTCGAGCCGCGGGTGCGGGTGTTGTTGAAGGAGAACCCGGATTTGCCGGCGAGCGTGCTGGCCGAAAGGGTGGGCTGGCAGGGGTCGGAGTCGTGGTTCCGCCAGAACGTGGCCCAGCTGCGGCCCGAGCACCGGCCGGTCGACCCGGCGGACAGGATCATCTGGGAGGCCGGCGACGCGGCCCAGTGTGATTTGTGGTTCCCGCCAAAGAAGATCCCGTTGGAGAACGGCACGACGAGCTTGTTGCCGGTGCTGGTGATGACCCTGGCCTACTCGCGGTTCATGCTGGCCAGGATGATCCCGACCCGCACAACCGAGGATCTGCTGCTGGGCATGTGGCAGCTGCTCCAGCTGCTGGGGCGGGTGCCGCGGCGGCTGATCTGGGATAACGAGCGGGGTATCGGCAGGGGCCGGCAACGCTCGCAGGGGGTGCCGGCGTTCACCGGAACCCTGGCCACCCGGCTGGTGCTGTTGAAGCCTCGGGATCCCGAAAGCAAAGGGGTGGTGGAACGCCGCAACGGCTGGTTCGAGACCTCGTTCATGCTGAGCCGTGAGTTCGCCTCCCCGGCCGACTTCAACACCCAGCTCGGTCAGTGGCTGGAGATCTCGAACAGTCGCGTGGTGCGGACCATCAAGGCCAGGCCGACCGACCGGCTTGAGGCTGACAAGAGCGCGATGCTGGCATTGCCGCCGCTGCCACCGGTGGTGGGCTGGTCCAACCAGGTCCGACTGGGCCGCGACTACTACGTGCGGGTCGCCTCCAATGACTACTCCGTCGACCCGACCTGGATCAGCCGGATGGTCGACGTGCACGCCGACCTGGAACGGGTCCAGGTCCGCCACGACGGGAAGCTGATCAGCGAGCATCCCCGGGTGTGGGCCCGCGGTTTGACCGTGACCGACCCCGCCCACGTCACCACCGCAAGGAGGCTGCGTCAGCAGTTCCAGCAGCCCAGCAGCCCTGCCGCTGCGGATGGGCTGGTCAGGGATCTGGCCGACTACGACAAGGCATTCGGGCTGAGCGGTGAGGGGATCGTGTGATGGCAGGGAAGACCACCGATGCGGCCAAGCAACTCACCTACCTCGCCGGGGCGTTGAAAGCGCCCAGGATCCTGGACGTCGCTGGCCGGCTCGCCGACCAGGCACGCGACAGCGGCTGGTCCTTCGAGGACTACCTGGCAGCAGTTCTCGAACGGGAAGTGTCAGCCCGCAACGCCTCCGGCGCCGAACTCCGGATGAGAGCTGCCGGGTTCGGCACCCGCAAAACCCTGGAGGACTTCAACTTCGACACCCAACCCGCTGTCCGCAACCAGATCGCCGCGCTGGCCTCCGGCGGGTTCCTCACCGAGGCCCGCAACGTCGTCCTCCTCGGCCCGCCCGGCACCGGCAAAACCCATCTGGCGATCGCGCTCGGCGTCACCGCCTGCCGCCACGGCCACCGGGCCCTGTTCGCAACCGCCACCGACTGGGTCACCAGACTGTCTGAGGCCCACCGGGCCGGGAAGCTGACCGCCGAACTGCTCAAACTACGCCGCTACGGACTCCTCATCATCGACGAGGTCGGCTACCTGGCCTTCGACCAAGACGCAGCGAACCTGTTCTTCCAACTCGTCTCCAGCAGATACGAACACGCCAGCCTGATCCTCACCAGCAACCTGCCCTTCAGCGGCTGGGGAACAGTATTCGGAGACCAAGTCGTCGCCGCCGCCATGATCGACCGCATCGTCCACCACGCCGACGTCCTCACGTTGAAAGGAGCCAGCTACCGACTCCGCAACAAGGGCATCGACACCCTCCCCAGCATCCGCACCACCACCAACGAAACCCAGGGCTAAACTGCCCAGAAACCGTTCACTTTTCGCCCGTCGAAACCGACCAGTTTTCGAGCGTCGTCCACACGGTTTCGACAAGCTCAACCAACGACCCGCCGATCGAGCCCGTCGAGATCCCAGACCGGTTTCGACAAGCTCAACCAACGACCCGCCAATCAAGCCCGTCGAGATCCCAGACCGGTTTCGACAAGCTCAACCAACGACCCGCCGATCGAGCCCGTCGAGATCCCAGA
>JAKDLH010000393.1 GCA_030452945.1 Microlunatus sp.
GCCACCGAAGCCGGTGCCGCTGGCGCCTGCGCTCGGAGCAGGTGCCGCCGCGGTGGCGAGGCTGCTGGTGAGGAAACCGGTGTTGAATGCGGCCATGTTGTAGCTGCCGACGTACCAGTACGGGACCTCGTTGGGCAGCCGGCCCATCGCGACCAGGTCCCCGCAGATCTTCGCCCACCGGTCGGCCAGATCGAAGGCGATGGCCCACGGCAGGTACTTGGAGAAGATGTCCTCGCCCTCTTCGAACCGGATCTGCTCGGCCTCGGCAGTCGCCAGGTAGGTCTTGAACCCCTCGACCTGGTCGCACACGGCCCGCCCGTCGGCGGTCCGCTGCCCCCGGCGGAGCTTGTACCGGATGATCGCGTAGGTGATCAGGATCGGCAATAAAGGCACCAGCAGCAACAGCAGGACCGCGCCCACGCTGAACGCGAGGAAGATGCCGAAGGCGATCAAACCGAAACCGATCCCCTTGGTAGCGCTCGACGACGGCACCTTGCGGAACCAGCCCCGGTCCTCGACCTGGTGGCGAACTGCCTTCTGCATCTCCTGATGAGCCTCGGTGAGACTGCCCTGCTCGGACAGGTCCGCAACCGCCCCTGGCGGATCACCGCCGAACAGCTCGGTCAGCAGTACGGTCTCGTGCGGCGCGCTGGCCCGGCGAGGATCGACCAGGGTGACGCGGAAGTCCTTCTTGCCAGTGCTCTGTACGGTCAGCGCACCCCGAGTGGCCAGATCGATGATCGTCGCCGCCGTCTCGCGGGTGTCGACCTGGCCGTCGATCAGCAGGCCGGCCTCGGCTACGGGAATGCGGGGTGGAGTGAAAGCGACTGGTATCGGCAAGTCCGGGTCGCTCGGCACCACCTCGGCTGGTTGACCGGGCAACGGCACCGTACCGGGCGGCAGACCGGCGTACCGCCGGTCGCGGCCGTGCTTGCGCCACCACAGCGTTCCCACGATCGGCGAGCCGATCAAGGCAGCCACGCCGGCGCCGGCCAGTCCGATCGCTCCCGCCTTCTGTCCGGCGGACAGCTTGCTGCCGTCCGGTTCCAGGTGCGGGGCGTTGTCGCTGATCACCCCGGAGGCAATCTTCACCCCGATCGTCATGCCCTCCCCCGGCGCAAGCTTGCTCTGCCGGAACTTGGCCACCCCGTCGCTGGTGATGTTCTCGGAGGTGCAGGTGTTCTTGCTCCCGATGGGTCCAGGGAAACAAGTGAGCTTTTTGGCCCCACCGGGCACGGTGGCGGTGACCGAAATGTCATTGATGGTCGCCTTCCAGTCACCGCCGATGGCGTCCCAGTAGAACTCGTCGTAGTCGCGGAAAGTGCGCATCGCGCCCTTCACCGTGTAGCTGATCACGTACGTCGCGGTCGGCGAACTGATCGTGCGATCAGGGTCACCGATCCGGATCCGCAGTTGCTCCCCCCGCCCGGAGTCGGTCTTGGAGGTGTTCTCGCTGTACTGGGTCGCGACCCCTGAGTCCGGGCTGGTCACCGACTGGATCTCGACGTCGTAGACCGCGTCGTTGTCGTCGTTGTACTTCTCTCTGGTCACGAAATAGCGGTCGATGCCATGCCGGCCGGAATCGGAGCCGAAGCGATAGACAATAGTTTCCTTGGCCGTCAGCACCCCGTCGGTGCCCATCTTGTAGGTGATGTCGAAGGAGTCGATCTGATCGCTCGCCGCATCCGCCGACGTCGCCCCGACGAAGGAGAAGCCGACAGCAAGCAGCAGGCCGGCCAGCGCGAGCAGTGTGGTCCGAACCGCCCGCATCAGCTTCGGCCGAGCCACGCCTTGCCGCCTCATGCTCGACCTCGCCGGGTCCGGGTGGCCAGGGCTCGTTGGGCTTCGCGTTTGCTCTCCCGCTCCGCGATGGACTGTCGTTTGTCGTACTCCCGCTTGCCCGTGCCAAGAGCGAGCTCGACCTTGGCGTACCCGTCATTGAAGTAGATCGATAGCGGGATCAAGGTGCTCCCTTTGGCCTGGAGGTCGCGGTCGATCCTGTCGATCTCCCGCCGATTCAGCAGCAGCTTGCGGGTGCGTCGGGCCGCGTGGTTGGTCCAGGTGCCGTGGCTGTACTCGGGGATGTGCGCCGCCCGGAGCCACACCTCGCCGTCGTCGACGGTCGCGAATGCGTCAGCGAGCGTTGCCCGACCCTCCCGCAGCGACTTCACCTCGGTGCCACTGAGCGCGATGCCGGCTTCATAGGTGTCCCCGAGGTGATAGTCGTATCGAGCCTTGCGGTTCTGCGCGACGACTCTGCGTGCCTTCTCCTTGACCATGCCGACCATCTTCCCCCATTGGCGGGGCGATCGCCCGAGGTTGGCCTCGGCCGGCCTGATGCAGCAGATCCGGGAGCCGATCAGAACCAGGTCATCGGATTTCTCAGGCCGCCGTCGAGGTAGACCATCAGGTGCAGGTGACAACCGGTGGAATAGCCGGTGGTGCCCACGTAGCCGATCACCTCACCCTTGCTGACGTGATCACCCACGCCGACGGTGTAGCGGGTCGCATGGTTGTAGGCGGTGGTCACGAAGCGCCCATCCACCATCCCGTGGTCAAGCAGGAGCCGATTGCCGTAGCCGGCGTTGTAGTACTTCTCGGTGACCCGACCGCCGTACGGGGCTCGGATGGCCTGTCCGCAGCTCGCGCCGAAGTCGGTGCCGTCGTGCAGCTTCCAGTACTTCAGAACCGGATGGAACCGCATGCCGTACGGCGAGGTGATCGGTGCGCTGACGGGGTAGGAGAAGCTGTGGCTGCCCGAGCGCGTCGAGGCACTTGAGTCCGTCGAGTTGCCCGAGTGTGTCGAGTTGCCCGAG
>JAKDLH010000394.1 GCA_030452945.1 Microlunatus sp.
CTCCAGATAGCCCAACCAGTCCTTGTCCCCCGAGGGATAGACCAAGCCCGGGTTGAGCATCTTCTCGGGATAGACCTCGCCGGCCCCTTGCGCGTACGGGTCGGTGACCCTGCGACCTTGGTCGTCCTTGACGTCGTGCGCCGTGGTCATCAGCGCCGACTTGACCCGCATCGCCGACCACTTCGGGTGTACCCCGGCGCCGAAGTAGAGCGCGGCCAGACCGGCCACGTGCGGTGCGGCCATGGAGGTCCCGGAATAGAAGTCGAAGTTGCGACCACTGTTGCTGGGTGGCGCCACCGCGGCCAGGATCGCCACGCCCGGCGCGACGATGTCCGGCTTGAGCGTGTCGCCGCCGGTGCCGAGCGAGGGGCCGCGGGAGGAGAATCCGGCGATCTGCGGATAGGGGATGCTAGTCGAGGACTGGTTGCCCTGGGTCAGGGTTGCCGTCGCTCCCGGCGTGGCCGCGTACGTCTTGATCGCGGTCGAGGCCGGCGGGTTGACGTGCACCGTCGGCACGGTGTGCAGATCCCCGTCCAGGGAGTTCTCGGTCAGATTGGCCAGCACCATGCCGATGCCGCCGGCCCGCTTGACCTCGGCCGACTTGTCGACTCGGGCGATGGCGCCGCGGTCACAAACCACGATCTTCCCCGCGGTCTTGGCCGGGTCCAGGCTGTCGGCCAGACACAGGGTGGCGTCGGTCGCGGTCTGTCCGGCCGCGACCAGCGAGGCCGCGGTGGCCAGTGGGGCCGGCCCGACGGGAGCGGTCACCGAGGTGGAGATGCCCGCGTACTTGCGGCCGTTGCCCAGCGAGACCGTGCCGTAGTACGGCGCGATGGTGCTGGCCCCGACCGTGGTCACCCACGGGGAGGTGTGCGCGAGAGTGGACGCGCCCGGGCCTGAGTTGCCGGCCGAGGCGGACACGAAGATGCCGGCCGAGGCGGCGGACAGGAACGCCAGCTCCACCGGGTCGGTCGGGTCATCACCTCCGCTGATCGAGTAGTTGATCACGTCGACGCCGTCGGTGATGGCGGCCTCGATCGCATCCAGGATGTCGGTGGTGAAGCCGCCGCTCTGCGCCGCGGTCTTCCCCTCCCACAGCACCTTGTAGGCCGCGACCTTGGCCGCCGGCGCGACCCCGGAGATCTTGCCGAAGTCGCGTCCGTCCACGACCGCGGTCACCCCGTGGTTGCCGACCGCGGTTCCGGCGGTGTGGCTGCCGTGGCCACCACCGTCCCGCGGGGAGATGTAGTCGCGCCGGTCCGCGGCGGGGACATTGGCCTGCCAGGCGTCACCGAAATAGCGCGCGCCGACGATCTTGGTGCTGCAGTCGTTCCGGGTGAAATCCTGCCCGGTCTGGCAGATGCCGGAGAAGGTGCCGCCGTCCGACTTGGCCATCTTGATGGTGCGCCCCGACCGGTACGGCACGAACTTGCCGCTGGCCGAGGTGCCGAGGCGGGAGCCGGCGAACGAGGCGCTCTCGGGCCAGATGCCGGTGTCCAGCACGCCGACGACCACGCCGCGGCCGGACTTGCCGATCCCGCCGAGCTTGGCCCACACGCCGTTCTGACCCGACAGCTTGAGGTAGTCCACCGAGTTCTTGTTGTCGGTGGCCTTGCGGAGCGTGTCCTTGGTGACCGAGAGGACCCCGGGGGTGTTGGCCAGGGTCTTGGCCTGCTGACCGGTCATCGTGGCGGTGAAGGCGGTCAATCCGATCTCGAACCGCGACCGCGGCTTCGCCCCCACTCGGGCCGCCACCTTGTCCTGCTGCTTGCGCAGATAGGCGCGGTAGCGCTTGGCGTTGCTGCTGGTCACGTCCACTCGGCGACCGGCGCTGGGCCTGGTCGCGGCGATGCCGGACACCCCGCCGTCGTACGCGGCGATCGGGGCTGTGGCCAGGGTGACGATGTAGCGGCCGGGTGTGCTGGCCACCGACGGGACCGGGACTTCAGGTGTGGTCGGCGGGTCGGCCGAGGCGGTTGGCGTCAGCCCAAGGGCGACTGCTCCACACAACAAAGCAGCGAAACCGCCCGCCAGCCGGCTCCGGGTCGAGAAACGGGCAGTGATCAGTCCGACCATGGGGATTCCTCCGGGAAGAGCCTGAAAAACACGAAGGTCTTTCGTCATCGAACCTTCAGGGCGGCCGACGTAGGCTCGACCTTAACAGCGGCGGACCGCGCCGTCGATAGTCCGGATGGCAAACTGGAGGGTCGACTGGTGCGATTTCCTGTGGGACTGCTGGTAACCCTGGGGCTGGTGATGGCAGCCTCGGCGTGTGCGCCCGGAGGTGGTGACGGACCGGCCGCCCGCCCGTCGGCGACGCCTGCGACCACACCGTCCTCCTCAGCCACTCCTCCGCCGCCCGGGCAACCGCCGCCGCCAGGAGTCGACGAGCTCACCGTCGTGGTCGACGATGGCACCGGGACCACGACGACCTGGACCCTCACCTGCGACCCACCCGGCGGTGATCATCCCGACCCGACCGCAGCGTGTGAGGCCCTGAAGAGTCACCACACCGCACTTAAACCCATCCCCAAGGACCGGGTCTGCGCCCAGGTCTACGGCGGTCCGGAGAAGGCCACCATCACCGGACGCTGGCGGGGCGAGGACGTCTTCTCGGTCCTGTCGCGCACCGACAGCTGCCAGACCGCGCGCTGGGACGCTCTCGTGGGTCTGCTGCCGACCGGCGGCGAATAGGCCCGGCTCACCTGCTCCGTACCCCCTGGTTGTGGCTCGGGTTTTGCGTTTTTGGTCGGGCGGGCGCGATACCGCCCACCACAAACCCCCGC
>JAKDLH010000063.1 GCA_030452945.1 Microlunatus sp.
GCGGCGGCGGCGCGGCGGGCGAGCCCGCAGGCGACGATAACTTTCACGGCCTACGCCCAAAGCCAAGCCGATGACGGCAAGCTGGCCGAGGCGATGAGGGTTCTCGAGGATGCGCTAGCTCTTCGGCAGCGCACTCCGGGGTTGAGCCCATGGCCCACGATCTATCTGCTGCTGACCATGGGGCGGGTCACCACGGCTACCGCCGATCTGTCCCGGGCCGAGCAGCTGCTCGACGAGGCCGGTCGGCTGATGTCTCGCCTTGGTCAGGGCATGGAAGCCATGCGCGCGCGGCTCACCGAAGCGCGGGCGTCGTTGCGCCGGTGCCGGGAGACCGAGCCGGAGATGACAGCACTGACAGATCGAGAGCTGGAAATCTTCCGGCTGTTGCGGGGTCCGTCGAGTCTGAGCCAGATCGCCTCAGACCTGTTCCTCTCGCCCAACACCGTCAAGACCCACGTCCAGGCCATCTACCGCAAGCTCGGGGCCACGTCGCGGCCCGAAGCTATCCGTCTCGCTCGGCAGCGCTCGCTGAGCTAACCATCACTTCGCTGGGCTCTCATCTCACCCGGGTGAGATCAGAGCCCAGATGATGCGGACCACCCCTGTTGTCTGGCGCAATGGTGAATGAGGCTTGTCGCTCGATCGGGGACCACATGACGCAAACACTTCGAACACCAACCGCAGCTCAGGCGCCAACCGACGTCGGTCCGACCATCCGAGTCGGTCTGCCGCGGCTGCCGACCGAGGTCGTTGTCCGACCACGTCTCTACGAGCGTCTGACGGCTGGCAGCCGGGGGCGGCTGACGGTCGTCCAGGCACCGACCGGTGCGGGCAAGACCTTCGGCGTGGCCGGCTGGGCCACCCAGGCATCGGTCCAATCGATGATCTGGCTTGGCGACGTCGGCTTGAGCAAGGACGCCGCCGTGTTCTGGGGCCGGCTGCGTGCGGACCTGCTGCGGTTGGGAGTGGGGCCTCTTTCAGACCCCCCGCCGACCCAGGCCGACGACCTGAGGTGGTCGACGTGGCTGGGGGATCTCGCCACGGCGTTGCGCAGTCGCGGGACGAGCTGCCTGGTGATCTTGGATGACTTTCCCGCTGGGCGATGCACCCGTCTGGGGAGGCAGCTCGCGACGGTTTCGGCCCAGGCCGCGGACGCGCTCCGCCTGGTCGTGATTTGTCCCACCACCCCGGCTCTCGATCTGTCCGACGCGCTGGCCGGCGGATACAGCCATATCGAAGCGACTGAACTCCGGCTGAGCGAAGACGAGGTGGCAAAACTGCTGGCCGTCCGGGGAGTGACGGTAGACCCCAGTGTCGTGGCTGCCGTCACGGCGCGAACCTTCGGGTGGGCGCGCGGTGTCGAGCTCGCTGCGCAGACCTTCAGCTCGAGCGGTGTCGGGGACGCCTTGGATCGGCTCGATGCCGTGGTCGACGCGCTGATCGAGCAGGAGGTGCTGGCCGAGCTTCCCGCGTACGGGCGTGAGCTGATCGTCCGGACCAGCGTGGCCGCCGACGTCCCGCGAGGACTCGCTCAAGCTGTGCTGGGTGCGCACGTGGCACTCGCTCCCGAGCTGGTCACCTGCCGGAAGGGGTTCATCGAGCCGCGTCAAGATGGCTCGTTCAAGTGTCACCCCCTGTTACGTCGCAGTGCCCTTCGTCGTCTGGACGAGGATTGGCCGTGCCTGGCCGGTGAGGCTCGGCGGGCGGCGGCCGGCTGGCTCATCGAGTGCGGGGTGAGAGCTGCTGGCCTGCGGGTCGTGGCGGAGGTCGGCGACTGGAACTGGCTGGCCAGCGCGCTCGTGACGTCGTTGGCCGTGCCGGCGATCGTGATGGGCGCCACGGAGGAGGTGATAGCCACTCCCGTCCAAGCCAGTGCGGTCGAGAAGGTCGAACCGCTGATCGCCGCCGCTGCCGCCGCGTCCCGAGGTGACGTCGAGAGCGCGAACGTCGCGTTGGCGCGGATGACGGATGCCGCCGGTTCATCCCGAGCCGACAATCCGGCCTATCGACTCGGCGACGCGGTCGTCCGGATGTCGCTCGCGCGCCAGATCGCCGACCATCCGGCTGGTCTGCACTGGGTCACCGAAGGTCGCCGGCAGTGGGCCCACCTCGGTACCGAGCAGCATCGGGCGCGAGAGGTGGGCTGGATGCTCGACGGGCATGAGGCGGCGTTCCTGCTCTGGCGTGGGGATCTTGAGGCAGCGGCGGCGGTCCTGGGCCAGCCGATCGACCTGTCTACGGTGGCGGGCGTCGAGCAGGTCGCTGGTGCCGACTGCGTCGGACTGCTCGCCTGGTTGGAGGCCCTCCGTGGCAACCTGACCGTGGCTGCCCGACACGCGGCCGCCGTCTTGACGGCCCGTCCGGCAGACTGCGCCGAGACCGGTGTCGGTTTCGCTCAACTGGCCGCTGCCTGGGTCCATCTCGAGCGCTCAGAGCTCCAGCAGGCTCGCCAACGACTCCTGCACGGCCGGCGCCTCGACATGTCCCGACACGATCCGGGCCTGGCTACAGCCCGTCGTCTGGCTGAGGCTCGGCTGACCACGGCCTCGGGCGAACCGGACATGGCACTCCGGATGCTGGCCAGTGTCGGTCCCACTGGTGTCGAAGCCGGAAGCGCATGGTTGGCTGACCGGTGGTGTGTGGCGACGGCGGAGGCGCATCTGGCTGCCGACGATCCGCAGCGGGCCCTGGCCTGCCTGACTCCCGAACCGCAGCACGCTCTGGTCGAAGCTCGCGTGATCGCGGTCGCCGCCCGGCGGGACATCGGTGACCGACGGGGCGCGCTGGCCATCCTGGCCGCGGTCGAGGGTGGGGTCGCCGGGACTTCGTTGCCGGTGGCGGTTCAGGTGTGGTGTCTGGGGGCACAGCTTGCCGACGGGACCGGTGACATCGGACGCGTCCGGTCGTTGGTAGGCCGGGCGCTGCGAGCCGCAGATCGCGAGGGCCTTCGACTAGCCCTGTGCCTGGTGATGCCATGGCTGGCCACCCATCTCGACCGCAATCCTGATCTGGCACGACGCCATCGCGTACTCGTGGCTTCGTTGCCCAGGACCCAGAGCGGAACCAAGGAGACGGCTCATCGAGCCGACATCCCGGACCCGCTGCTCGACCCGCTCTCGGAAAGGGAGCGGCAAGTGCTGGACCGGCTCGCCCAGCTCTCCACGACCGACGAGATCGCGCGTGAGCTGTTCTTGTCGGCGAACACGATCAAGAGCCACATCAAGAGCCTCTTCCTCAAGCTGTCGGTGAACCGGCGGGCTGACGCCGTCCGCCGAGGCCGCCAGCTCGGACTCTGCTGATGAAGCGGCGACAACCCACCCCCTACGGGTGAATCCAGAAACAGCCCGGATGGGCGAGAGTCGGTTCATGGTCGAGCTGTCGCCGCCTCAAGAGCAGTTGATCTACGAGATCCGCGTCCGCGGCGAGATCCCGGATCTGCTGCGAGTCCGGCATCCGCTGATCGAGACGGTGACCTGCCGGACCGAGACTGTGCTGTACCGCGACGTGTCCGATCCGGCGGAGCTCGACCTGCTGCTCGAACAGGTGCAGTCCTGGGGGCTGGTCCTCTGCTCACTCCGAGCCTCCCCGTTGCCCGCGGACCTGCTTGCTCCACCTCGGTCGTCGACAACGATGACTCCGAGTCCCGTGCCTTCCCCAGCGCTCCAGGGCGAACGAGCGGCCGGGCCACGATCATGCGAACTCAGCGTCGAAGGTGTTCTCGGGCCGGCGCTGTTGCGCTCGATGCGCTGGTCCCACCGCGTACTGCCCGCCGGGAGTGTCGCCCGAATCAACGGCGAGGACGTGTCCGGCTTTCTTGCCTCCTGCTCGGACTATGGGCTCGTGGTGGAGCAAGTGACCCGCCGGGCGTGACCGACCCGATAACACTCAGTCAGGCGGTTTTGGTGGGACTTCTGTCGAGCCAGCATGAGTATTTCAGGATACCTCGACAGAAGTTTGGTCGAGGACTCGGACGGGGTCTCCAATCCGCAGGTTCCCGTACGGGGCGTCGGGAATCAGGTTCATCGCGAACAGCGTCTTGCCGTTCCGCTTGCGGTGACGGGCCAGGCTGACCAGCGGCTCCTTGCTGCGCGCCGCCGTCGTCGGGTCGACCGTGGTGAGCACGCAGCGAGCGCATGGCTTCACCACCCGGAAGTCGACCGTACCGATCCGCACTCGACGCCAGCCGTCTTCGACGAACGGCTCTGCCCCGGTGACGACCACGCTCGGCCGGAACCTGGTCATCGGCAGCGGACCCTCGTGGCTCTGCGGTCCCTCGGCGATCCAGTCATTCAGCTGATCCAGAGACGCCTGGTTGGCCAGCAACAGCGGGAAACCGTCGGCGAAGGAGACGACGTCGGTCGCGGCGCCGAAGTCGGGGTCCACCGGACGCCGCCGCGGATCGTCGAGGTAGACAAGGCGGAGCGGACGTCCGATCACCTCGGTGAACCAGTCCGCGGCGATCTCGCCAGCGAACCGGGCCAGCAGCCAATCGTCCCAGATCTTCACCGTCAGCTTCGGTCCGGCCTCGGGCCGATCGATCACCAGGTCGGCGACACCGGGCGCGCTGAGGTGCAGGCCGCGGTCGGTGATCTCCGGGGTGATCAGCACCAGCCGGTTCGCGACCCGGGCGGTCACCACCTCCCCGGCCGGGTCGACCACCATCCAGCGGCGGTCGCCCGTCAGCCCCCACGGCTCGACCTCGGCGGCGGAGACCGGGTGTCCGCGGCAGGACTTCACCGGATAGCGAAACAGCCCACTGACCAGCACGAGGCGTCAGTCGATGATCGCGTCGATGCTGCGCTGGACGAGCAGCGGATCGGCGGGGTAGACGACGGAGGTGTTCTTGTCCTCGTAGTCGAACTGGTTCAAGAAAAAGCGCATCGCGTTGATCCTGGCCCGCTTCTTGTCGTTGCTCTTGACGTTGGTCCACGGCGCGATGTCGGTGTCGGTCCGCAGCACCATCGCCTCCTTCGCCTCGCTGTAGGCGTCCCAGCGATCCAAGGACTCCAGATCCATCGGCGAGAGCTTCCACCGCCGCACCGGGTCGATCTGGCGGATCGCGAACCGGGTGCGCTGCTCGGACTGGGTGACCGAGAACCACAGCTTGGTCAGCGAAAACCCGCTTTCGACCAGCATGTTCTCGAACTGCGGTGCCTGGTTGAGAAACTGTTCGTACTCCGAGTCGGTGCAGAAGCCCATCACCCGCTCGACTCCCGCCCGGTTGTACCAAGACCGGTCGAACAGCACGATTTCCCCGGCGGTGGGCAGGTGGGTGACGTAGCGGTGGAAGTACCACTGGCCGAGCTCGGTCTCGGTCGGTTTGGTGAGCGCGACGGTGCGTGCGGCGCGCGGGTTGAGGTGCTCCATGAACCGCTTGATCGTGCCGCCCTTCCCGGCGGCGTCGCGGCCCTCGAACAACACGATGATCTTGCCTCCGGTGTCGGTGATCCAGTACTGCAGCTTGAGCAGCTCGATCTGGAGCGCGTACTTCTCTTCCTCGTAGACGTCGCGGTCCATTCGCTCGTCGTACGGGTAGTCCTCCTGCCAGGTCACCACTGGGCTACCGCCTGGCTCGATCAGGTCGGGGTCAGAGCCATGCTCGTCGTGGCGCACCGTGTAGCCGACCCGCAGCAGGTGGTCGAGGTATTCGCGGAAGTTCTCCCGGATGATCACCAATTCATTATCGACTGTGGGAGAGGACCGCTGACCACCAGGTCCAGTCGTCAGGACTGAGTAGACCGCGAATCCTGGGTGAGCCGGGCCACGAGATCGGTGACGATCGCGTCCTCGGCGTCGTAGTAGGCCAGCCCCCAGTCCGCCACCATCGCGGGATAGACGACTTCGGCCCGCTCGCCCAGCAAAGTTCTGACCGTCGTCAGCTCCGCACGGCGCTCGGCCAGCGCGGCGCGATAGTCGACCAGCATCTTCGTCAGCTGCTCCGGCGCGGCGAGGTGCCCCATTAGCAGCCGAAGAGCTACCGGGTGCTTGAGGATGGGGAACTCCGGGGCGGAGTCGGCTTGCCAGCGCCTCAAGCGAGTCAGGCCGTCGGCGGTGATTCGATATCGCCGATCGCGACGCCCGGCCGCTCCACCGAGCGCCCTGGCGACCAGTCCGAGATCGGCCAGACGGGCCAACTCGCTGTAGACCTGGCTCATCGCCGGCGCCACCCAGTAGAAGCGGAGCGTCCGGTCCGCGCGTTGCTTGAGCTCGTATCCGGTCAGCCCGGGAGACTCAGCCCCGTCGAAGACGAGCAGGCCCAACAAGGCGTAGGAGGTGGTCGAAAGGTCTTGACGCACAGCCTTGATTGTACTTCTATATTCCTAATTGGAATATGAGGGGAGAATGGGCCATGTCCGAGGCAGTGCTGCTGGTCGGGACGAAGAAGGGGCTGTGGATCGGGCGCAGCGACGAACGGCGGGTGCGTTGGGAGTTCGACCAGCCCGAGTTCTTGATGGAGGGCATCTACGGCACCTGCATCGACACCCGTGGCGAGACCCCGCGCGTGTTCGTCAGCGGCACCAGCGAGCACTGGGGACCGGGGGTCTACCGCTCTGAGGACCTGGGCCGGACGTGGACCGAGACCCAAGGCGCGGCCGTGCGGTTTCCGACCGACCTCGGCGCCAGTGTGGAACGGGTCTGGCAGATCCAGCCCAGTCCGGCCGATCCCGATGTCCTCTGGGCAGGCACGCAGCCGTCGGCCCTGTTCCGGTCCGAGGACCGCGGTGAGTCCTTCAGCCTGGTCCGTTCCCTGTGGGATCACCCGCATCGGAGCGAGTGGGGCGCTGGCTTCGGGGGCCAGGCAATTCACACGATCGTGCCTGATCCCCTCGACCGGGACCGGGTGACCGTGGCCATGTCCACCGGTGGGGTCTACCGGACGAGCGACGGGGGTCAGTCCTGGAACCCGTACAACTCCGGCATCTCCGCCTACTTCTTCCCCGACCCGTACCCGGAGTTCGGACAGTGCGTGCACAAGATCACCGCGCACCCCGAGCGGCCGGAGGTGATGTACGCCCAGAACCACCACGGGGTCTACCGCACCGATGACGCCGGGGCGTCGTGGACCTCGATCGCCGAGGGCCTGCCCGCCGACTTCGGTTTCCCGATCGTGGTGCACCCCCAGGATCCGGAGACCGTGTTCGTGTTCCCACTGATCGCCGACAGCGCGCGGATCCCACCGAACGGCGAGGCGCGGGTTTGGCGTTCGACCGATGCGGGCCGGACCTGGGAGGTTTCCGCCCGGGGACTGCCCGACGGCTTCTACGCGGCCGTGATGCGGGACGCGATGAGCCCCGATGACGCGGACCGGATGGGTCTCTATTTCGGTGCTCGGGACGGATCGGTCTGGGGTAGCACCGACGGCGGGGAGTCGTGGTCCGAGATCGCCCGTCACCTGCCCGACGTGCTGAGTGTGCGCGCCGCGGTGGTCTGACCCCGATCGATCAGACCATATTCAGACTGACTGTCCGCGGGCCATAGGGGGCCGTAGGAGGATCGGCTGATGACTGGCGAGTGGGGAGACGGCTGCTCCTTGATCGGCGGGTGGGTGCTGCGCGGAGCGTACGCGTGGCGGGTGCTGCTGCCGGCTGGAACCTCGGCCGGGCGCATCAGCTGGCGGGAGATCGCCGCTCCACATGACAATCCTGGCTGTCGGAGACCGGAACGGCCGCACTGGCCCAGGTGCTGCTCGCTTGGCAGCGGCATGGCCACCTCGGCCGGCGAGGCGTGCGACCGCCTTGTCACGGCGGATGATGGTGAACTCCTCGCCGCACTCGACCGAATCAAGCAAGTCGGCAAACTTGGAGGCTGCGTCTGTTGCGCTCACATCAGTCATCCCACTCGAATTATCTGATAGTCGTGCCGACCGCCCTGCTCTGACCACGCGACCCGGCCGTGGGGCGGGCCGCACGGGTATCGTCTCAAGCTGGGACGGCATGCGTTTGGAGTCGAAGAGCCGATGAGCAGCACGATCGCCAACTGGCGTGCCAGCCACGTGCCGGGACTCTGGCCGGTGCTGATGGGGCCGTCGACCCTGGTTGCCGTCGGCCCGTCCATCTCGGCCGATCTGACCGCCTTGTGGGAGAAGGTCCTGCAGAGCGCCTCGATGGCAGACCTGGTTACGGTGCTCGCGGCGATCGGCCCGGCCCAGAGCCCGGATCTGGTCGCCCTGTTCTGGTCCGACCAGGGGATGCGGTCACTGGTTCGGGGCAGCGTTCAGTTGCTGGATCCGACGACGGCGGAGGTGTTGGCGGACGGCAGCGGCGTGCTGACCTGGCGCGAGGTCGGACTCAGCGACCGGGAGCTGATCGAGATCGACCTCGGGGCCGGCCCGGTGGGCACCCGCGGTCTGCCGCTGGTGGTCGGGGCCGTCCGGGCCGGCGCTGTTCGACTCGAAGCCGGCGCGGCTGCGTCGGTCATCTCAGCACAGGCGCTGACCGTGGAGCAGCCGAGTTCAACCGAAGCGATGGGTGGCAGCCCCCCGGTCGCCAGCGACTTCCCCGAGTCATCGGACGTCGATCCGGAGTCACCGCTGCCGGGCGGTCTCACCCGCCGCACGTCGCCACCCTCGCCCCCGGATCCGGATCCGGCGCGGATCGAGATGGAGAACGCGGACACCGAACTCATGGGCTCACCGGAGCCGCAGTCCTCCGCCGAACAGCCCGCAACGTTCGAAGGGGATGTCGATCAGCCTCACGAAAGCTCGCGACCGCTGGTCCAGGCCGCGATCTGCCTGTCCGGCCACGCCAATCCGCCGCACGCCTCGGAGTGCGGCTTGTGTGGCGCACCGGTGCCGCCGCAGACCACCCAACTGGTGCCGCGACCGGTGCTCGGCGTGCTGCGGTCACCCGATGGGGTGGCGATCGACATCGCTGGCCCGGTTCTCCTCGGTCGCGCGCCCGTACCCCGCGACGACCTGTCCGAGGCTCCGGAGCTGATGCGAGTGCCGAGTCCGGGCCAGGACATCAGTCGAACGCATCTGCTGGTCAGCCCGGACGACTGGGAGATCCGGCTGACTGATCTGCACTCAACCAACGGCACCAACATCGTCCGGCCCGGACCTGGTGTGGAAAGACTGCGACTGCAGCCGGGTGAACCACATGCCGTCGACGTGGGCACCGTCATCGAACTCGGCGACGGCGTCGCGGTACTGGTCGACGGGCCGCCGCGACCGGCATCGTGAACTGATAGAAATCGACCGGCCGCAGCGCTGGATCGGTAGGGTCGGCGCCGAGGTATCTGGTTTCGCGAGGGGAGTGACCTGATGTCGAGCACCCGTTCGCCCAGTGGTCTGCCTCCGGGCGTTCATCCGGCGCCTACCGGACCGCGTCTGCTGGCGGGCCTGGTCGAGGTCGGACCAGTCTGGGTCCTCATCGCGCTGTCCACTCTCCTGATGGCCCTGACAAGTCTCGGTCTCGCGGTTCCAGTCCTGTGCCTCGGACTTGCGGTGGTGTGGGCGGTTCTGGTCTGGTCGGAGCGCGTGCGTCGCGCGGCCGGCCCCGGCATGCGGGCGACCAAGCTCCAGATTGTCGGACTCAGCGACGGCCGCCCCCTGAGTTGGAAACGAGTGGTGGTGCGCTGGCTCGCTTTCGCCTGCTTGACCGTGACGGTCGTGGGGCTGATCGCCATGGTCGTGGTGATGCTTCGTCAGTCGCGCCGCCAGTCGTGGCCTGATCTGGCGGCCAACGCGGTGATGATCAAAGAGCGACCCCTGGCCCCACCCCGGTCCAAGCCGGCGGTCGCGCGAACCCAGACCTCGACGCCACACCCACGACGGGCGCGGCAACCCGACGCGCCCGCATCGGTCCCCGCGCCGGCGCCGGCCACGGCCCCTTCGGCACTCGGCGCCACCAAGGAGGGACCCGATGCCGGCGAGTCGGTCGAGGGCGTCGTCGACCCACCCGCCGGTGGCGATCACCGCCGCGACCTCGATTGGTGGCTCACCCTGGACGACGGGAGGGACGTCGGCGTGGACGGTCTGGTGTTGCTGGGCCGCAACCCGCAGCCCGGGGCTGGAGAGGAAGACGCAACCTTGATCAAGGTGGTCGACGAGACGCGTACGGTCTCGAAATCGCACCTGGCCGTCGGGGTCGACGCTCGCGGTCTGTACGTGATGGACCGCGGCTCGACCAACGGCTCGACGGTCACCAGCAGTGACGGGACCCAGCGCCCTTGCCGGCCCGGCGATCTGGTCGACGTCGGCGACGGTTCGGTGGTCTCCTTCGGCGACCACTGGCTGGAGATCCACCGCCGCAGGGTCGGCTAGATGACCACCAGCGCTCCCGCAGCCAGTAAGTTTCAGCCATGCTGCTGTCCGACCGCGACATCAAGGCCGAGATCGACCGGGGACGGGTCGGACTGGATCCGTACGAGCCGAGCATGGTGCAGCCCTCCAGCATCGATGTCCGCCTGGACCGCTATTTCCGGGTCTTCGAAAACCACCGCTATCCGCACATCGATCCGTCGGAGAACCAGTCGGAGCTGACCCGACCGGTCGAGCCGGCCATGGGTGAGCCGTTCATCCTGCATCCCGGGGAGTTCGCGCTGGGCTCGGTCTATGAGGTCGTCTCGTTGCCCGACGACGTCGCCGCCCGGGTCGAGGGCAAGTCCTCGCTCGGCCGCCTCGGCCTGCTGACCCACGCCACGGCCGGATTCATCGATCCCGGGTTCAGCGGGCATGTCACCCTGGAGCTGTCTAACGTCGCCACCCTGCCGATCAAGCTGTGGCCGGGAATGAAGATAGGCCAATTGTGCTTCTTCAAGCTCAGTTCGGCCGCGGAGCATCCCTATGGCTCGAGCGTGTCCGGCTCGCACTACCAAGGGCAGCGCGGTCCCACCCCGAGCCGCTCACATCAGAACTTTTATCGCAGCGAGATCTGAGCGGTCAAACCCTTCGCTGGGCTGGGTCGCGGCGAGCCGGCGGGGTCACTATGCCCACGGGACGAAGTCGGGGCACGCCGAACCCACCTCCCCGATGCTCTTGGTACGCCGTCTAAGGTCGGACCGGTCGGCGGCGCGGGCGACTTCGAGCAGGGCGTGGTCGAGTGGTGCAGTCCAGCACCGTGGCGTGGTAGAGGCGTTGCAGACGAGGTATGGGGTTCGCGTGATCGAGTTCGAGTCAGTCTCCAAGACCTTCCGGGACGGGACGACCGCTGTCGACAACCTGAGTCTGGTGGTGCCGACAGGCCAGACCACTGTCATCGTCGGCCCTTCCGGTTGCGGTAAGACGACCAGCCTGCGGATGGTGAACCGGATGCTGGAGCCGTCCAAGGGCCGGGTCACCTGGGACGGCAAGTCGATCAAGTCACGTCGCAAGACCGCGTTGCGCCGACAGATGGGGTACGTGATCCAAAGCGGTGGACTGTTTCCGCACCGCACTGTGCTGGACAACATCGCCACCGTGCCCGAGCTGCTGCGTTGGGACAAGCAGAAGTCGCACAAGCGCGCGGTCGAACTGCTCGGGAACGTCGGTCTCGACCGGAAACTCGGCGACCGCTATCCGGCCCAACTGTCCGGTGGGCAGCAGCAACGCGTCGGGGTGGCACGCGCGCTGGCGGCTGACCCGCTGATGCTGTTGATGGACGAGCCGTTCTCGGCGGTAGATCCCGTCGTCCGCGCCGAGTTGCACGAGTTCTTCCTTGGCCTGCAGCGCGAACTCAGCAAGACCATCATCATGATCACCCACGACGTCGACGAGGCGATCAAGCTCGGAGATCAGGTCGCCGTTCTCCGGGTCGGCGGCAAGCTGGCCCAGGTGGGCACCCCGCAGCACCTGCTGGACGAACCGGCGGACGCGTTCGTCGAGGGTTTCGTCGGCAAGGATCGGGGATACCGGTCACTGACCTTCCAGCCGGCGTCCGGGCTCAACCTGGGCACCGTCCAGGTGGTCCGGGATGCCGCGCACACCGGTGGCGAGGAACCCGTGCTGGTCGTGGACGGCGAAGCGCGTCCGGTCGGCTGGTCCGATTCCGCCCGCGCGGGTCAGACGATGGCCCTCGGGGCCACCTTCGATCCCGAGTCCGACTCACTCCGGTCGGCCCTGGACGCGGCTCTCACGTCTCCGGTCGGACTGGCGGTGGCGGTTACGGGTGAGTCCAAGCGGTACGCCGGCGTGGTCGACGCGGACATGATCCTCCGTCAGGTCACCCACACCCGGGCTCAGATCGCGGAGTCGATCGCCGTCCGGGCCGAGGATCCAGACGGCCCCGCCACTCAGATCAGGAGCGGGAGCCACGTAGCCGGACCCTCCTCGTCGCCGAGCGAGGACTCGGATGCGACATCGGTCCGTGGCGTGCCGGCGGTGGCCCGGGTGGGTACGGTCGGCACCGTGCCGGTCGTCGGGGCAGAAGCTGAAGCCGCCCTGGAGCAGGACGACCCCGACGCTGCCCGGATCGCCGCGCCGCTGCCGGCGGATCCAAGCGGCGATCAGGAATCCCGCGCGGGCATCGACGGCGAGAGTTCGGTCGGCCAGACCAGGACCGAGTGGGGGACTCACGACGACACCGATCACCGTGGTGCCGAAGCTGTCCCGGCTGACGCCGATTTCTCGGCCGCGGACAACGTCGCGGGTGATCAAGCCGCGGCCGCGCCGGCGGCCGCGGACCGTCAACCCAGCGATGATCAGCCGGTGGATGATCATCTCGCCAGTGAGCCACCGCGATGATCGACTGGGAATGGGTGCAGCGCAACCTCGGCATGATCGCCGCGTTGCTGGCTGAGCACATCGTCTTGTCGATCGTCCCGGTGGTGGCCGCGCTCGTGGTGTCCATTCCGCTGGGTTATCTGGTCTTTCGCACCGCCAAGGCGTCCAACGTCCTGCTCGCTCTACTGGGCGTGATCTACTCGATTCCCTCATTGGCGCTGTTCGTAGTGATGCCGGTGATCTTGGGCACCAAGATCCTCAACCCCGCGAACATCGCCGTGGCACTGACCATCTACTCGATCGCTTTGCTGGTGCGCAGCGTGGTGGATGGGCTTCGCTCGGTGCCGTCAACGGTCAATCAGTCGGCGTCGGCGGTCGGATACGGTCGGATCCGGCGGCTCTTCGGCGTCGAGTTGCCGCTCGCCATGCCGGTCATCTTCGCCGGCCTGCGAGTGGTCACCGTGTCCAACATCGCGCTGGTCAGTGTGGGTGCTCTGATCGGCACCGGCGGCCTGGGAGCGTTGTTCATTCGCGGATTGAATACCGGTTTCACGACCGCGATCCTGGTCGGCCTGGTGCTGAGTCTGGTGTTGGCGTTGATAGCGGACGGGTTGATCCTGCTGATCCAACGCGGAACATTGCCCTGGGCCCGGGGGAGGATTGCCGCATGATCTGGGAGTACCTGCTGACGCCCGAGAACTGGACGACGGCGCCAGGTGGCATCCTGCGTCTGCTCGGTCAGCACATCGCCTACACCGTGCTCTCGGTGGTCGCGGCGGCAGTGGTGGGCATCCCGTTCGGCATCCTGATCGGGCACACCGGTCGCGGCCAGATCGTCGGCATCGGTCTGAGCAACGCCGCCCGGGCGATTCCCAGTCTGGGTCTGTTGATCTTGGTCGTCACTTTGTTGAGCACGGGTGTCGGGCCGATCATCGGCGTGCTGGCCATCCTGGCACTGCCCGCGATCCTGACGGCCACGGCCGCCGGCATCGAGGGTGCTGACCCGGAGGCGGTCCACGCCGCGCGGGCCCTCGGCATGACAGGAAATCAGGTGATCGGCAAGGTCGAGTGGCCGCTGGCGCTGCCGCTGGTAATCTCCGGTCTTCGCAGCGCGACGCTTCAAGTCGTGGCGACGGCGACCATCGCCGGTTTCGTTTCGGCCGGTGGCCTCGGCCGGCTGCTCAACAGCGGTCAACGGACCGGGGACTACTCCGAAATGTTCGCCGGAGCCCTGCTCGTCGCTGTTCTCGCTGTGCTGCTCGACCTGCTGCTGGGACTGATCGGCTGGTTGGCAGCCCGCCGGACCAGTCCGGGACGGGCAGGAGAAGTGGCGTTCGCCGCATCCACCTAGTACAGTGTCGCTTCTAATTATTTGGGTATAGGTGGCGGAGTTTGGTGCGG
>JAKDLH010000395.1 GCA_030452945.1 Microlunatus sp.
CGTTCCGATTCTTCAACGTATACGGGCCGCGACAGTTGGCTGACCACGTCTACGCCGCTGTGATTCCCGTCTTCGTCCACGCAGTGATGGAGAACGAGCCCGTTCCCATCAACGGGGACGGCACGAACTCACGCGACTTCACCTACGTTGGCACCGTGTGTCGGGTGCTTCTAGACGCGGCTGAGCGGCGGGTCACCCATCCTGAACCCGTCAACCTCGCCTTCGGCAGCAACACGACACTCCTCGAACTTGTCAGCAAAATTGAGGACATCACAGGCCAACAAGCGACCGTGGTACACCGCGAGCCCAGGGCCGGCGATGTCAAGCACTCCCAAGCGGACAACACGAGGCTGCGCTCGCTCTTCCCGATGATCAAGCCTGTGTCGCTCGAACAGGGCCTCGCGGAGACCGTCGCATGGTTCAAGGAGATGGCATGACCCAGACATTGGTGGTTCTTGGTCAGGGATACGTCGGCCTACCCATGGCCTTGCGCGCTGCAGAAGTCGGCATAAAGGTCTACGGCCTAGACACGAATGCAGCGACTGTCAATGCGTTGAACTCCGGTTCTTCGCATATTGACGACGTAACCGATACGGACCTCAAAGCTGGCCTAGACGCTGGCTACGAGGCAACGACCGATCTTGCCTGCATCGCGTCCGCCAATGTCGTCGTCGTTTGCGTCCCAACGCCCCTTAGCGAGGACGGCGGTCCCGACCTCGGCCCGGTGGAGGACGCCGCCAAAGCCATCTGCGCCAATCTCAGTCCGGATACCCTGGTCATTCTGGAATCGACGACCTACCCCGGCACTACCGAAGAGGTGTTCGCCCCGATCGTGGTCGGCGATCAGTTCGGGGTGGGCGAGGATGTCTTCATCGCGTTCTCCCCGGAGCGCATTAACCCAGGGGATCGGGTATACGGAGTCAGGAACACGCCGAAGGTTGTCGGTGGCTTGACCTCTGAGTGCACGACTCGTGCTCGGGACTTCTACGCTCAGTTCATCGACACCGTTGTCGAGGCCAAAGGCGCCAAGGAGGCCGAGATGGCCAAGCTCCTTGAGAACACGTTCCGACATGTCAATATTGCCCTAGTAAACGAGATGCTCCGCTTCTCGCAAGAACTCGATATCGACCTCTGGAATGCGATCGACTGTGCCGAGACAAAGCCGTTCGGTTTTATGGCCTTCCGCCCCGGGCCCGGGGTTGGCGGTCACTGCATCCCCGTAGACCCCTCGTACCTCTCGCATCGGGTCAAGGCGAAACTAGGCTATGCATTCCGCATGGTCGAACTTGCCGAGGAAATCAACCACGCCGCCCCGGACTATGTGGCGTCCCGAATCCGTTCAATACTTAACGAGGCGGGTAAAGCCGTCAAGGGTTCCAAGATCCTCCTTCTCGGCGTCACCTACAAGCCCAACATCGCCGACTGCCGTCAAAGCCCCGCCGACCCGCTCGCCGTTCGGCTGCTCTCTTGGGGCGCAGACATCGCCTACCACGATCCATTCGTGACAGACTGGCGCCCACACGGCATGGACCGGGACTTCCGAGGAGTTACCGATCTGGACGCGGCGATGGTAGAGGCAGACGTCGTCGTCCTTCTCCAACCGCATGCGGAGTACGATCTCGACGCGATCACGTCGTCAGGCGCTGCCGTGCTCGACACCCAGGGCGTGCTGGCGCCAAATGGCACCGTAGACCGCATGTAGCCGAAACAGCATCAGGGATCGTCATTCGCGAGACCGATACGGCGCGGGCGACTACTCGTGAACAGGTGAACAGGTGGCGCCAAGCGTCGCTACTCGCTCAGTCGCGACGGAGCACGAACTCCACCTCGTAGGCAGGCATCATCCAGCACATATGCGCCTCATAGAACTCCTTCGTCCAATTCGAGATATTGACCCACGCGGAGAGCACCTTCACGATTCCATGACGCACGTAGAAGGGCCGCGAGGCCTTGAAGTGGAATGTCGCGCCGTAAACGACGAGCGGTGCTGGTTCCGCATAGGTAGGCACCTTGCGCCTGAACGGCGTCCTCCGCGTCCAGTAGCCGAAGGTATAGAGCCCGAAATATGAGCGATGCGTCGGGTCCGAGTAAAATCCTGGGTTGGAGAAATGTGGAATGATCGCGCGGAACTCCCCACCGGGCACGAGGACCCGGGCCGCCTCGCGCACGAGTGCCTCGGGATCGGTGACGTGCTCGAGGAAGTGCTCGCTATAGATCGACTCGACACAGGAATCGGGGATCATCCTGAGCACTTCGAGCGCGTCACCAACGACATCGACATCAGGCAAGTCGAGCAAGTCGATCCCGACCGCGTCGGCGCGTCGCTTCCTATTGGCACAACCCAGTTCCAAGCGAAGCGGGCGATGCTCTAGGACACTCATATCCCTCATGACGTAAGAGTAGCGCCACCTTCGTCATTACGCTCACTCAGCGTTCTCGCTGCCCCCGGCTACCCGACGGCTACCCGCCAACTACCCGGCGTGACGTGCTCCTCGAACGGAACTGAGACGAACGCTCGGGCTCTTCAACCGAATGGCGAGATTTGCTCTTGAGCAGAGCCCCGATCACCGCTGCGCCGATCGCAGCGCCCCACTGGTGTCCCACTGCTTGGAGGTACGGGTTCGACGCGTTCGCCAATAGCAAAGCCGTTGAAGCCACGCCCGTCGTTACAATCACGCTGCGGTGCTCGGGAAACAGGGCTGCGGCCCGACGCATCGCGACAGCAAGCACTACAAGAGCGACGGCGGTCAGCAGGCTGCCGACGAGACCAGTCGAGAACAACA
>JAKDLH010000064.1 GCA_030452945.1 Microlunatus sp.
CGTGGACACCCATCGCCCGGTGCAGGGCCGCGGCCTCAGCCACCACAGCGATTCCGTTGTCGTACGGCACGTTGAGCGTCTTGTGGGCGTCGGTCGACCAGGAGTCGGCCCGGGCGACCTCGGCGGTCAGCGCCCGGAGCTTCGGCGAGGCCGCCGCCCACAGGCCGAACGCGCCGTCGACGTGCACCCAGGCGTGGTGTCGATGCCCGACGGCGATCGCGGCGTCGAAGGGGTCGAAGGCGCCGCTGTGCACGTTGCCCGCTTGGAGACACACGATGGTCGGTGTCGCCGCGGTCTCGGTCAGGACCCCCGCGAGGGCGTCCGGCCGCACCCGACCTTGCTCGTCGACTGCCACCTCGATCACCCGGCCCGCGCCCAGCCCGAGGTAGCGCAGCGCCAGGTCGACGGTGTCGTGCCGCTCGGCCCCGACGATCACCCGTACGGTGGGGGCCCCCTGTAAACCGTCGCTCTCGACGTCCCAGCCCACCCGACGCAGCACCGCGCCGCGCGCCGCGGCCAGGCAGGTGAAGTTGGCCATCATGCCGCCGGTGACGAAACCGACCCCCGCCGTGGGAGGCAGCCCGAGAAGGTCGAGCAGCCAGCCGGCCGCCACCTGCTCCGCGCCCGCCGCGGCCGGGGAGGACGCGAGCAGCCCGGCGTTCTGGTCCCAGACCGAGGTCAGCCAGTCCGCGCCAAGCGCAGCCGGCAGCACGCCGCCGATCACCCAACCGAAGAACCGCGGCGACGGCATGGCCACGATCCCCGGTTCCGCCCCGGCCACCAGCGCGTCCAGCACCGCCAGCGGATCGGTGCCGGCCACGGGCAGCGGACCGCCGAGCGCGTCGGCCACCCGGGTCACGTCATGACGGGCGTTGACCGGCCGGTCGGGCAGACCAGCGAGGAAGGCGAGCGACTCCGCCAGCGCGCGCTCGAGCACCGCCCGCTCGTCGGCCGTACTCGGTCGGTCCTGCGACATCTCGCTCATCTGGATTCCCCTCGCCGGTTCGGTGACCAAAGCAGTCTCCACTGTCGGCGACTACCGTGTGAGGCGGAGTGTGAGGCGGACCAGCCGGGCCGTCAGGCACCCGAGGTACAGGCGGGACTTCTCGATGAGACGGGCGGCGGCGTGAGCGACGAACGAGAGCGCGAACTCGGTGACGCCTCGGCCGGGACCACGAAGCCGGCACCGCCCGAGCCGACCGGAGCCGCGGCGGCCGGCTACCCCGAGCACACCACCGAGCCGTTCGTCGAGACCACCGACGACGGAGAGACGGAGAAGGAGTGGTGGGACGACCCGCGGATGCCCTGGAAGGGCAAGCCGGGCCGGGCGGACATGGTCTGCTGGGTCGGTATCGCCTTGGTGGGGATCTACGGCCTGATCATGCTGCCGCTGCGGGCGTATCTGGTCGTGGCCAACCCGGTTCTGCAGGCCGGGCTGACCGGCTCCCGCTCGGCTCTGGTCGTGCTCGGCGTGACTGGCAATCCGCTGTGGTGGCTCGGCCTGTTGCTCGGTATCGCCAGCATCGTCAAGTTCGACTGGATCTACTTCCTGGCCGGGCGTCTGTGGGGGCGCGGTCTGATCGAGTTGATGGCCGGACGGTCGAAACGCGCCGCCCGCAACGCCGATCGGGCCGAGCGGTTGGCACGTCGCTGGGGTGTTCCCGCGGTGTTGATCACCTACCTGCCGATTCCGATCCCGGCAGCGGTGATCTACGCGACGGTGGCGACGGCGGGGATGACCTGGAAGAAGTTCTGGATCGTCAACATCATCGGTGCGGTGGTGATCCAGTGCACCTGGGTGGCGTTGGGCTTCTGGCTCGGCGAACCGGCTCGAGTCGTGGTCGAGGCGTACGCCCAGATCAGTATGTACGTGGCCTTCGCCCTCTTGGCCGGCGTGCTGATCGGGGTTTTCTTGAACCAGCGGAGGGTCGCCGCCCCGCGCTGACCGCGGTCGTTCGGTGTCGGAGGAGAACTCATGCGCCTGGTCACGTTCAACCTGTGGAGCGGTCGGCAGTGGCTGCCCCGTTTGTCGCCCGGGCGGACCGGATCACGCGGGCGCCGCCCGTCCGCCGAGCTGGATCTGACCGGCTTGCGCGCCGCGATTCGCCGACTCGATCCCGACGTCTTGGCGCTGCAGGAGGTGGACCGACAGCTGTCCCGTTCGGGGCACGCCGATCTGACGGAGGTGGCGGCCGAGGCGATGGGAGCCCGCGACTACCGGTTCGTGCCCGCCCTGGCCGGGACGCCCGGCGCGATGTGGGTCCGTCCCAATCCCGCGCACCGGCCGCAGGGCGCGTACGGCATCGCGTTGCTCTCCCGGTATCCGGTTCTGGGCTGGCACGACATCCCCCTGCCCGCCGTGCCAGGGTCGTTCCGGTTGATCTCACCGGTCGCCCGGCGGCCGCTGCTGGTCGGAGAGGAGCCGCGCGCCGCGATGCTCGCCACGGTCGATACCCCGCTGGGGCCGGTCACGGTGACCAACACGCACCTGACCTGGGTGCCCGGTTCAGGGACCCGTCAGCTGCAGCAGATCGTGCTCCATCTCGCGACCGTCGTGGGACCGGTGATGTTGATGGGCGATCTCAACATGTGGGGCCGACTGCCCGAGCGGATCACCGGCTATCGCCCGCTGGCCAGGCACCGCACCTATCCGACGTCGGTGCCGCGCCGCCAGCTGGACCACATTCTGCTGCGGGGCGACTTCGGCCGGGTGGTGGGCACGAGCGCGGTTCAGGTCGAGGTCTCCGACCACCGGGCCCTGGTCGTGGACCTGGTGGCCTGTCGCCCCTGACCTTTTGGCCTGGGCGAAAGACCGCTGAATGCTCTCGATCAGCTGGCCGGGTGCGGTTCCGGATCTGCTGGACGGGCGGCGCCGCGCTGCCCCTGCGGCGGGGGCACGGCCACGATCGGGCATCGGGCGTGACTGAGGCAGTACCGGCTGACCGAGCCGTAGATCAGGCGGCCGATACCGGTGTGCTCTCTGGTCCCGACCACGATGACCGCCGCTTCGGCGCCGGCCGCCACCAGCGCCGGACCGGCATCGTCGACGAAGAAGTCCAGGCGCCAGCCTGGCTCGGGGCTCACCGAGGCGAACATCTCCTCGACATCGCGGCGATAGACCTCATCGATGTCGTCGAGCGGTTCCGGAGACGGCATCCCGAGTACGCCGACCGACGCCAACGCCGACGGGACCGGCATCGCGTGCACGGCCCGCACCGGTTGCCCGCTCATCCGGGCATAGTCGGCTGCCCACTTCAGGGCGACCTCGGATGACGGCGAAAGGTCGAGACCGACCACGATCTCGCTCATCAGATCCATCTCCTCCGTGGCGACTGCGTGTGGTGACTGGGTGTGGTGCCTGTCTGTGGTGACTGACGCCTGTGGCTACCTCCATACTCGGCGGTGAGCGAGCCCTCTCGCACCGGCCTCCCGGTCATCCAACTGGCCCAAAGGTCCCGACTCTGCGAAATTTCCATATCACTATGTGAAATTAAGGGAATGCGCTGGCGCCGCCCGGAGTTCGACACGGACATGACTCAGACTCCGAGCAAGATCGTGTACACCGCATCCGCCACCACCACCGGCGGCCGTCAGGGGCGGTCGGTGAGCAGCGACGGCCTGCTGGACGTGACCCTGACCGCACCCAAGGAGACCGGTGGGCCCGGCACCGGCACCAACCCCGAGCAGTTGTTCGCCGCCGGATTTTCCGCCTGCTTCAACGGCGCCTTGATGCGGATGGCGAAGAACGCCGACGTCGACGCCTCCGCGGCGACGGTAACCGCGGACATCGGCTTCGGCCCCGAGGGCGACAGCTTCGCCATCACCGCCGAGCTGAAGGTCGCCATCCCCGGAGTGGACTCCGACACCGTCCAGAAGCTGGCCGACCAGGCTCACCAGATCTGCCCCTATTCCAAGGCCACCCGCGGCAACGTGCCGGTCACGGTGACCGCCGTCTGATCAGCCATACCGGCGCGGTTCGCCAGCGGCTACCAGCTGGAGCGCCAGTACCAGCCACCTCGGCGTCGTTTACGGCGTAAGCGGTAGATTGGCCATGTGACTGACTCCAAGAGAATCGCGTTCCTGGTCGCCGGCGAAGGTGTCGAGAGGTCCGAACTGGTTGAGCCCTGGCAGGCGCTCACCGATGCCGGTCACCGGCCGGTCCTGCTCAGCCCGGAAAGTGGTGCGGTCGAGTTGTTCGAGCATCTCGACCAGGCGGACTCTCAGCAGGTGGACCAGCAGGTCGGGTCGGCCTCGGTGGACGACTTCGATGCCCTGGTCCTGCCGGGTGGGCTGGCCAACCCCGATGCGCTCCGGACCGACGCGGACGCGGTCGCCTTCGTCAGCGGCTTCGTCGAGTCCGGTAAGCCGGTGGCCGCCATCTGCCACGCGCCGTGGACCCTGATCGAGGCCGACGCCGTACGCGGCAAGCGGCTCACCTCCTGGCCCAGCCTGCGAACCGATCTGCGCAACGCCGGTGCGGAGTGGGTCGACGGGGAGGTGGTCATCGACGGCAGCCTGATCACCAGTCGCAAGCCGGCCGACCTGCCCGCGTTCATCGGCGCCCTGCTCGAGGCCATCAACCACGGGCTGAGCAGCGCAGCGAATGTCGTCGAGTAGACCTACACGGCAAGACAACCACGATTATCTGACCGACGGACCAGGATCGTTCGGGAAGAGAACCAGTCGCCAACCCGCTGGCGCGTCATCCCTGGTCGCCGTTGTCGGCGTCGTCGTTGCCGTCAGTCTCCTTGCGTCCCACGGCCAACTCGACCGCCTGAACCACCACGTAGAGCACGCCGGCGGCGAACGGGGCCAGGAGCCACGCCCAGGTTCCCTGAAAGGCGGTCCCGATACCGATCGCGGCTCCGACCGCCGCGCCCACCGCGAGGAAATCGGTCGCGGTACCTATCAGGGTGGCCTGCTCTGAGATGGCGTCTCGATATCTTCCACCCATCTGCAGCACGACGACCACGTTGAGCAAGGAGAACGCGGCGACAGCGGCCAGGGCGAACAGGACGAGGTCGATGATCCGGGGGTTTGGCTCAAGCTGAGAGACGATGCCGAAGGTCACCGTCACGGTGACGGAGAAGCCGAAAGCCTGAGCGTTGCCGCGCACCGAGGCATGCAGCCCCTGCTGCAGTCGGTGCCGCCAGGGGATATCGGTGGAGGTCATGGGCCTGAAAGCAGTGGCGCTAGGACGACACAGCGGACTGGTAGTCTGCGCCCTCCGCGAGCAGTTTGCCACCGCGGTCGTACGCCTCGTCCCAGTTGTGGGTGAGCACTCCGACCACGATGCCGTCCAGGCCGTACCAGACCGCCCAGCCGTCGCCCTCGCCCGCCACCAGCCGCGACTGGTCGTAGCCGTCACCCCAGGCGGAGTACTTGAGGACCTGGTCGCCGATGGTCGTCCAGAAACCCGGGGCGACGGTCCAGGTTCGCTCACCGCGCTGTCCGGCTTCAGCGGCGGCGATGTCGGCACCGGCGATCTCGCCCATCGTCTCCGCATCGGCCCAGTGCTCCACCCTGAGCCTGCGGCCGGCCGCCGGATGGTAGGCGTACGCGAGGTCGCCGACCGCCCAGACCGTCTCGTCGTCGGTGCGTAGCCGCTCGTCAACAGCCACTCCACCCTGGTCGACGGTGAGCCCGGCGTGGTCAGCCAGCCGGGTGCCGGCCGTGGGTTGGGCACCGCTGGCACTGATGACGACCTCGGCGGTCACGGTCGAGGAGTCGACCAACCGAATGGTCCAGTCGTCGCCGACGCGCTCGATGGCGGCCACCCCGCTGCCGAGTCGCAGGTCAACGCCAGCCGCGCGGAGCCAGGCACCGATCTGGCGACCCGGCTCCGGGCCCAGCCGGGCGGCGTGCGGGACGTCCTCGTCGGTGATCAGGGTGACATCGGTGCCTTTAAGCGCCAGTGCAGCGGCGACCTCACAGCCGACGAAGCCGGAGCCGATCACCACGACCCGATGGCCCGGTCCCACCGCAGCCTTCATCGCCTCTCCGGACGCTCGGTCGCGAACCAGGATGACCCCGGGGTCATCGGCGCCAGGAACCGGCAGCGGCTTCGGCTGAGATCCTGTAGCCAACACCAGCCGGTCGAACCGAACCCGCGCTCCGTCGGCGAGCTCGACCTCCCGGGCAGTTCGATCGAGCCGAGCGACCTCGCTGCCCAGTCGCAGCGAGACCCGTTGGTCGGCGTACCACTTCGTGGGCTCGATCGGAAAGTCGTCCTCACCGACGGTCCCGCGCAGGTACTCCTTGCTGAGCAGGATGCGCAGATACGGTGCGTGATCGTCGGCGGAGAGGATCAGCACCGACCCGACTCCTCCGGCCTGCCGATAGCCTCGAGCCGCACTCAGCCCGCCCGGACCGCCACCGACGATCACCAGTCCACCGGCCATCAGCCGGTCTCCAGCAGGGCGTCGACGAACACCTCGGCGTCGAAGGGTGCGAGATCGTCCACACCCTCTCCCAGACCGACGAGCTTGACCGGGACCCCCAGCTCGCGCTGCACCTGGACGACGATACCGCCTTTCGCCGAACCGTCGAGCTTGGTCAGCACGATCCCGGTGACGTCCACCACCTCGCGGAAGATCCGGGCTTGGGTGAGCCCGTTCTGCCCGGTTGTGGCGTCGAGCACCAGCAGTACCTCATCGACCGGCGCCTGCCGCTCCACCACGCGCTTCACCTTGCCGAGCTCGTCCATCAGACCGGTCTTGGTGTGCAGCCGACCGGCGGTGTCGATGAGCACGACGTCCACCTCCAACTCGATTCCGTTCTGCACGGCCTCGAAGGCGACACTCGCGGGATCTGCTCCCTCGCTTCCGCGCACAGTGGGCACCCCCACTCGTTCACCCCAGGTCTGGAGCTGGTCGGCGGCCGCGGCGCGGAACGTGTCGGCCGCGCCGAGTAGCACATCCTTGTCCTCCGCCACGAGCACTCGGGCCAGCTTGCCGACGGTGGTGGTCTTGCCGGTGCCGTTGACGCCAACCACCAAGACCACCGCCGGCGTCTCGGTCCGCGCGGTCCGCAAGCCCCGGTCCATCGTTGGATCGACCAAGGACAGGAGCTCGTCGCGCAGGATGGTTCGAGCCTGGACCGGGTCAGAGACGCCCTCCAGCCGAAAACGGCTACGCAAGTTATCCACCAACTCGGTGGTCGGTCCGACGCCGAGGTCTGCGGTGATCAGCGTGTCCTCGAAGTCCTCCCAGGTCTGCTCATCGATCCGATCCCGCGACAGCAGCAGCAACAGCCCGCGGCCCAAGGCGTTGTTGGACCCCACCAACCGTCGCCGCAATCGCGCAAGTCGGGTCTCCGGGGCTTCTGGACGGTCGAGCTCGGGGACGGTGACGACCTCGGGCAGGGCTTCGACTTCGGTCGGGTCGACTGTGGTCGGCCGGTCGAGGACGTCGACTCCACCGTCCCCGTCACCGTCGGCACCCGCGTCATCGCCGGCCTTACCGGAAATCTCTTTCCGTCGCTCGGCTCGGCCCAGCGCGCCGCGGCGGCTGACCGCGACTAACCCGACGATGACGAGGGCGGCGATCACTATGCCGCCCACGACGTACCAGATGATCATTGGATCCACCGACACAGTTTAGGAGAGCGGTGGCGTGTCGGCGTGGCGCGACCCAGGGTCAGGGTCCCTCAGATGGTGTGGACTCGGAAGAGGCCTTCGAGACCGGCGAAGTCCTGTCCGTTACGGGTATACAGATCGAGACCGTTGGCGTGCGCAGTCGCGGCTACAGCGCAGGTCAGCTAAGACGCCGCGATCAGGGCGTACGGATCAGCGAGCGGGGCGGCTGGCTCTCACCGTTCAGGTGACGGGCCGCCCGAGAGAACTGTTCGGTGAGTTTCGGGACGTGCCGGCTTCCCCGGCCCTGCATGCCGAGCAGCACGAGCCCAGCGATGCCGGCGGCGATACCGAGCACGAGGATCATGGCGACGAGGATGGCGGTCATAGCGCACCTTTTCAAGACAGTCTGGCCGGATGACAGCGCGGCCTGGGGAAGGTCACTGTCGACGGGCACCGACGGTGCCCGCCCCTGAATCCTCAATCGAACCACCGGTACGTGCACGCCTTTCCGACGCGTGTCGGCTCTCAGTTAGGTCACGATCTGCTCAAGCGACCGAAGCGGCGTCCCGTAGCCGCTGCGAGATCACCGTGGTGACCCCATCGCCCCGCATGGTCACCCCGTACAAGGCGTCAGCGATCTCCATCGTGCGCTTCTGGTGCGTGATGACCAACAGCTGACTGTGCGCGCGGAGCTCGGAGTAGATCTCCAGCAGACGTCCGAGATTGGTGTCGTCGAGCGCCGCCTCCACCTCGTCGAGAATGTAGAAGGGGCTGGGCCGGGCGATGAACAGCGCGACCAGGAACGTCACCGCCACCAGGGACCGCTCCCCTCCCGACAGCAGCGAGAGCCGCTTCACTTTCTTGCCCGGCGGACGCGCCTCCACATCGACACCGGTGGTGAGCCAGTTGCCGGGCTCGGTCAGCACCAACCTGCCCTCACCGCCGGGGAAGAGCCGGGAGAACACTCGGCCGAAAGCCGCTTCCACGTCCGCGTACGCCTCCGCGAACACCTGCTCCACCCGATGATCCACCTCGGTGATGATGTCCATCAGATCAGCCCGGGTCTTCTTCAGGTCATCGAGTTGTTCAGCGAGAAACCGGTGACGCTCCTCCATCGCGTCGAACTCCTCCAACGCCAGCGGGTTCACGCGTCCGAGCACGCCCAGCGCGCGCTCCGCCGTCCGAAGCCGCTTCCGCTGCTCCTCCCGCACGTAGGGCACCGGCTCCGGCGTCTGGTCGTCGGTCGTCAACGCCGTGCCGTCCGGCCGGGTGAGAACGGGTACGGGCTGGTCCGGACCGTAGTCGTCGACCAGGCCCGTCAGCTCCAGGCCGAGCTCGGACATGGCCCTCTCGGCGAGGGACTCCAGTCGCATCCGCTGCTCGGCCCGGGCCAGCTCGTCTCGATGCACCGTGTCGACCAGCGACTCGAAGTCGCTGGTCAACGTACGGAGCCGGCGACGAACCTCGGTCAGGGTCGTCTCGGCGTCGGCGCGAGCCTCCTCGGCCGCGACCCGCTCGGCCCCGGCGAGGGCGATAGAGGCACCGATCCGGCCGGCCAGATAGCGGCCACCGGTCTGGACAGCCGCCGCCAGCGTCGCCTCGTGCTGCCTGCGCTCGCGCCGAGCCAGCGCCTTGGCCCGAGCAGCTCGTTCGTGGCCGGCGGCCCGGCGCAGCGCATCGGCCCGACCGGCCAGAGCCCGGACCCGCTCCTCCATGGTCCGCAACGCGAGTCGCGCATCCATCTCGGCACTGCGCGCGGTTCGGGCCGCCTCAGCCAGTCGGTCCTGCTCCGCCGGGTCGGGGTCGTCGGTCTCGGGAGTCTGGAGCGCCAACTCGAGCCGTCGTTCGAGGTCGGCCAGTCCGCCGAGGTCGCGGTCGCGAGCTTCCTCGGCTTGGGCGATCCCCTGCCGTAGTCGCTCTGCCTCACCGTGCGCCGACCGCGATATTGAGCTGAGCTGGCCCAGCTCCTCGGCCAGCGCGGCCATCGCGGCGTCGGACTCGTGCAGCCGGGCCAGCGTCGCGTCAACGCTCTCGGTCGCTCGGCGATGCCGGTCGGTCAACTCGATCTCGGCGAACCGGAGGCGCTCGCCCCGGTGATTCGCCTCCTCAAGGCGCCGCTCGGCGTCCTCGACCGCGGCCTGAACCTCGATCAGGCTGGGTTGCGCGCTGGATCCGCCGGCCGCGTAGTGGCTGCCGAGCAGATCTCCGTCTCGGGTTACCGCGATCAGGTCGGGCAGATCGGCGATCAGGGACCGGGCCGCGGTCAAGTCCTCGACGACGGCGACTTTGCGCAGCAGTCGGGTGGTCGCCGCTGCGATCTCCGCCGGGACCTCAACGACATCGCGAGCGTAGACCGCCCCGGCAGGCACGTCCGGCCAGGCGGAGCGGTCATCCCCGACGGTCGCGTCTGCGAGCAGCAGACCGGCCCGTCCGAGGTCTTCGGCCTTGAGGTGGTCGATCGCGCGTAGGGCAGCGTCGATCCCCGTCAGGGCCACCGCGTTCGCGGCGGACCCGAAGCCCGCAGCCACCGCCGTCTCGTACCCGGAGGGCACCGACACCAGCGCGGCCACCGTGCCGAGCAGCCCGTCGACCCGATCGGTGGCTACCAGCAGGGCGGTCGAGGCGTCCTTGCGGTGCAGCCCCACCTGAAGGGCCTCCAACCGGGCCGCCAGCGCCGCCCGATCCTGGGTGGCGGCCCGCTCGTCGTCGCGCAGCGTGGCCAGCTCGGTTTGGATCTTTTCCCTGGTCCGAAGCGCCTGCTCGTGCGCGGAGTCCAGCCCGAGCTCGCCGTCGTCAAGTCCGGCGACCTGGGTTTCCAACGAGGTGAAGGCCGCGGCCGCGCGGTCCGACCGGTCGACGGCCTCGGTGTAGGCCGTGGACAGCCGACCGATCTCGGACTCGACCGCCTCGGCGCGACTGTGCAGGGAGTTGACCTGTCCGGTCAGCCGGGCCAGTCCCTCGCGGCGGTCGGCGGCAGCCCGGATCAGGGCCGCCAGCCGGGCCTCCTCCCGCTGGTGGGCCCGTTCGGAGTCGGTTCGGTGCTTCGCGGCATCGGCCAACGCCTCCTGCCGGATCGAAACCTCACGGGCCAGTTCTCTTTCCTGGGTCGCCACCGCCTCGGCTTCGGTCTCCAGTTCGCCGGGGTCGCGGCCGACCCGCGTCTCCTCCGGATCATCTTGGGCGTTGCGCATCCGCTCCGCGGCGATGGACAACGTGGACGCCACCCGTTCGGCCAGGGCCGACAAGGAGTACCAGGTCTCCTGGGCCAGGTTGAGTCGCGGCACGCATCCGCGGACCGCCTGCTCGGCCTCGACCTCATCTTCTCGATGTCGCTCCAGGTCAGTCTCCAAATCGGCCCGCCGCTGCTTCAGGGCGCGTTCGTCGGCCAGGTCGGACTCCATCGCCAGCTGCACCTGCACCACGTCGTCGGCGATCAGGCGGGCCTTGGCGTCCCGCAGGCCGGCCTGGATGACGGCGGCCTTGCGAGCCACTTCGGCTTGGCGACCCAGCGGCTTGAGTTGCCGCCTGATCTCAGAGATCAGGTCCGACAGTCGCGTGAGATTGCCCTCGCACGCCTCGAGTTTGCGAAGGGCCTTCTCCTTGCGTTTACGGTGCTTGAGGACCCCAGCGGCCTCTTCGATGAAGCCGCGGCGAGCTTCCGGGGTGGCCTGCAGGATCGAGTCAAGCTGACCTTGACCCACGATCACGTGCATCTCCCGGCCGATGCCGGAATCGCTGAGCAGCTCTTGCACGTCCAGCAGCCGGGCGGTGTGTCCGTTGATGGCGTACTCCGAGCCGCCGTGGCGGAACATGGTCCGAGAGATCGTCACCTCGGTGTATTCGATCGGCAAGGCACCGTCGGTGTTGTCGATGGTGAGCAGCACCTCGGCGCGACCCAGCGGCGCCCGCGCTGAGGTACCCGCGAAGATGACGTCCTCCATCTTGCCGCCGCGCAACGTCTTGGCACCCTGCTCCCCCATCACCCAGCTGAGGGCGTCGACGACGTTGGACTTGCCGGAGCCGTTGGGGCCGACGACACAGGTGATCCCGGGCTCGAAGTCGAGGGTGGTCGCCGAGGCAAAGGACTTGAACCCGCGCAGCGTGAGGCTCTTGAGATACACCACGGACCTTTCGTCCGGCTCAACGGATCGTCTGGAGCGGGGAGGCGTTGCCCACCCTAGCCGTGCGTTCAGACGATCACTCGGACGTCGTACCGCGGCGGCGGCGTGTCTGGTTCGGGTGAGCGCCGAACGTCACTTCTCGGTCGCCATCGGCTCCTTGTCCTGCGTGAGGTGCTTCTTGCTCAGCCCGCGAACCGACGAGAACGTCCACACCTTGTTCAGCAGGAACGAGAGCGGGGTGACGATAGCGATGGCGATCAGCTGGCCCCAGTAGAGCCGGGTCCGGAAACCGGTCGAGTCGTCGAAGAAGGAGGTGGACAGCGCCACCGGCGAGCCGGGGTGCAGCAGCAGGGTCAGGATGGCCAGGTTGGCAGCCAGGGCCATCAGGCCGACGGCCAAGAACGGGAAGTACTCCCGCCACCAACCCGAGTGCTGGGCGCTCTTGAACGTCCACCACCGGTTGAGCTGAAAGTTCCACAAATTGGCCACCAGGAACGCGACCGTGGAGTAGTCGTGGTACCAACGAACGTTGAAATCGGTCATCGGCAGATCCCAGAAGATCCCGTGCGCGTCCGGACCAACCTTGTTGAGCAAGATCAGCACCGCCATGTTCACGATCACCCCGGAGCCGCCGACCAGCCCGAAGCGGAGCAGCAGCTTCCAGTTGTGTCCGTGCCGGACGAACACGTAGTGGTGCAGACGATTCACGATCGGATCAGCCTATCCGGACGGGTATCAGATGCGAGAATCCGACGTGCGCTGCGAGACGGGCGGTCACGCCCGGAAGTGGGCCGCGATCGGGGCGCGCTGACAGCGCGGGCAGCGGTATGCGGATCGGTTCATGAACGGCTCCCGGCGGATCGCGGTCCCGCACCGCGGGCAGGGCTCGTGCTCGCGGCCGTACACCGCCAGCGACCGGTCGAAGTACCCGCTGGCGCCGTTGACGTTGACGTAGAGACGGTCGAAGGACGTGCCCCCGGACGCCAGCGCCTGGGCCATCACGGCCGCGGCCGCGGTCAGCACCTCGATCGCGGTCCGCCGGGGCAGGGTGTCGGTCGCCCGGGCGTAGTGCACCCGGGCCTGCCACAGCGACTCGTCAGCGTAGATGTTCCCGATGCCGCCGACCAGCTGCTGATCCAGCAGAGCCCGTTTCAGCCCGGTCCGTTTGCCCCGGAGCCGGCGGACCACATCGTCTAGATCGTAGGCGGGATCGAACGGGTCGCGGGCGATGTGGCTGATTTCGGCCGGCAGTGCGGCACCGCCCTCGGACAGCGACAACCCACCAAACATGCGCTGGTCGACGAAACGCAGCTGCGCCCCTCCGTCGGTGAAATTCACCAGCACCCGGGTGTTCGGGGCCAGCTCCGAGGAGTCGGGCGAGAACCGGAACTGCCCGCTCATGCCCAGGTGGGCCAGCAGTGCGTCGCCGTCGACGAACGGTAGCCAGAGGTACTTGCCGCGGCGTCGCGGCTCCGCGAACGTGCGGCCGATGAGCTGGGCTGCGAAGTCGTCGGCGCCGAGCAGGTGACGCCGGACCGGTCGCGGGTGCAGGACCACGACGTCGCTGATGGTCCGCCCGATCAGTCCACGCGCCAGACCGCGACGAACGACCTCGACCTCGGGGAGCTCAGGCACAGAATCGACCGACGATCGGAGTATTCGAGGCTCAGCCGACGACGGCGTCAGTCACCGGTCGGACCTGGCGTCGGTACGGAGTCCGCAGCCACCAGCGGCGGGCTGATAGCCGCGAACGCCACGGCAGCCGCCTTCTGCTCCGCCTCCTTCTTGTTCTGACCGGTCCCGGGGCCGTAGGAGTTCTCGCCGAGGACGACCACGGCGGTGAAGCTCTTCTGATGATCGGGACCAGATTCGCTGATCTGGTAGACCGGCACACCGAAACCGCCGAGCGAGGCGACCTCTTGCAAGCTGGTCTTCCAGTCCAGACCGGCCCCGCGGGTAGCAGCCTCGGCCATCAGATCATCGAAGAGGTGATGCACCAGGAGCCGGGCGGCATCGATCCCGTGCTCGAGGAAGACGACGCCGATCACCGCCTCCATCGTGTCGGCCAGGATGGAGGACTTGTCCCGTCCGCCGGTGCTCTCCTCGCCGCGGCCGAGGTGAATCAGGGCGCCGAGGTCGAGCCCGCGGGCCACGTCGGCCAGAGCGCGGGAGTTGACCACGGCCGCCCGTAGCTTGGCGAGTTGCCCCTCCGACAGCGCCGGGTAGGACAAGAACAGGTGCT
>JAKDLH010000396.1 GCA_030452945.1 Microlunatus sp.
GAGAAGGCGATCGCCACCAGCGTGTTCGAGACCGAGATCGCGCCGGTCACCCTGGCCGACGGCAGCGTGGTCAGCACCGACGACGGCCCGCGGCCGGGCACCACGTTGGCGGCGGTCTCCTCGCTGGCGCCGGTGTTCCGGAGCGACGGCATCGTCACCGCGGGCAACTGTTGTCCGCTGAACGACGGTGCCGCCTCGGTAGTGATCATGAGCCGGTCCCGGGCCGACGAGTTGGGACTGACTCCGCTGGCTCGGATTGTCACCTCGGCCGCCACCGGGCTGAGCCCCGAGATCATGGGGGTCGGGCCGGTCGAGGCGTCCCGCCGTGCGCTGCGCCAGGCCGGGCTATCGCTGTCCGACATCGGTCTGGTCGAGATCAACGAGGCCTTCGCGGTGCAGGTGATCGCATCGGCGCGCGAGCTCGGGGTGGATTCGGAACGCCTCAACGTTTACGGAGGCGCTATCGCCCTCGGGCACCCGTTCGGCTCCACCGGGGCCCGGATCATGACCACTTTGACCAACGCGATGCGTCGCCAAGATGTGGAGTTCGGCCTGGAGACGATGTGCGTCGGGGGCGGTCAGGGGATGGCCATCGTGCTGCAGCGGCTGGCCTGAGAGTGTCGGACGCGAAGCCTGAGCCGACCGGCTGAGAGCCGCGGGAGAATTCATCCGTGCTGAGCGGCGTCCAGCCTTTTGTCGATATCCTGCCCGTTGACCTGTCGCCGCTTGGCCAGGCAGAGATTCGTGACCGACGAAGGTGAGCTCGACGATGATGCCCCTCGCGCAGCAGCAGGAACTGCTGGCCAACCAGCCCGCCAGCGTCGGAGCGATGCTGCTGACTCGCGTCCAGGAGTCCGGGCCGAAGGAGGCCTATCGGTACCACGACGCCGGACGCTGGATATCGCTGAACTGGAATGAGACCAAGGACGCGGTCTATGAAGTCGCGGCCGGGCTGCTGTCGCTGGGTCTGAAGACCGAGGACCGGGTCGCGATCGCCTCGGGCACCCGGATCGAGTGGATCCTGGCCGACATCGGCATCATGACGGCGGGCGGGGCCACCACCACGGTCTACCCGACCACCCAGCACGAGGACGTCGCGTTCATCCTCGGCAACTCCGAGTCCAAGATCGTCTTCGCCGAGGACGACTTCCAGGTGGCCAAAGTCGTCGATCACCTCGACGAGCTGTCGGTGACCAGGATCATCCAGCTCACCGGCAAGGCCGATCACGAACTCGTGCTGACCTGGTCGGAGTTCCGAGAGTTGGGCCGGACTCATCTCGCCGAGCACCCGAACTCGGTCGACGCCGCGATCGCAGCCACCGGCCCGGACACCCTCGCCACGCTGATCTACACCTCCGGGACGACCGGGCGACCCAAGGGCGTCCGGTTGGCGCAGGAGGCTTGGACCTACCTGGGCACCAGCATCGAGGCGTACGACATCATCAGCCCCGATGATCTGCAATATCTGTGGCTGCCGCTGTCTCACGTGTTCGGCAAGGCGCTGATCGCGATTCAGCTCAAGATCGGTTTCACCACCGCGGTCGACGGCAGCGTCGAGAAGATCGTGGACAACCTCGCCGAGATCAAGCCCACCTTCATGGCCGGAGCACCCAGGATCTTCGAGAAGGTGCGGGCCAAGGTGATGACAGGGGCCCAGCAGGGGGTCAAGGGCAAGATTTTCGACTGGGCGTTCTCGGTCGGGTACAAAACGATTCCCGGTCGGCTGGAGGGAAACGAGCCTGCCGGTCTGCTCGGCCTGCAGTACGCGGTGGCCGACAAACTCGTGTTCAGCAAGCTTAAAGAGCGGATGGGTGGCAACATCCGATTCTTCGTGTCGGGTTCGGCGGCCTTGAGTCGAGAGGTCCAGGAGTGGTTCTACGCCGCCGGGCTGCTGATCTTGGAGGGCTACGGTTTGACCGAGACGAGTGCCGCGACCTTTGTGAACAACCCTCGGGCCACCCGGTTCGGAACCGTTGGTCCTGCGGTACCCGGCACCGAGGCCAAGATCGCCGCCGACGGCGAGATCCTGGTCAAGGGCCCCGGCGTGATGCGGGGATATCACGACAACGATGAGGCGACGGCCGAGGTGCTGACCGCCGACGGATGGTTCTCCACCGGTGACATCGGTGAGTTCGACGACCACGACTACCTGCGGATCACGGACCGGAAGAAGGATCTGATCAAGACCTCCGGTGGCAAGTACGTCGCCCCCCAGAAGGTCGAGGCCGCGGTCAAGGCGGCGAGCCCGTACGTGTCCCAGGTCCTGGTGCACGGCGAGGGCCGCAAGTACGTCTGTGCGTTGATGACCTTGGACCCCGAGGCGATCACCGGCTGGGCGCAGCAGCATGGACACGACACCAGCGACTACACCGCGCTCACCCAGTCCGCGGCCGTCCGTGAGCTGATGGATTCCGGAGTGAGCCAGGCCAATCGGAAGCTGGAGCGCTGGGAGACGATCAAGCGGTTCGAGATACTCGCTCACGAGCTGAGTGTCGATGCCGGCGAGGTCACACCGAGCCTGAAGATCCGGCGGAAAGCGGTCGAGACCAAGTACAGCGACGTGCTGAACTCACTTTACGACGCGGACTAGGAGACGCGTCGGTCTGGACCGCAACTTTTGACCGGGTGGTCGAAATTCGTGGTCAAGTTGCCGGTCTGGACCGCGACTTCTGACCGGGTGGTCGAAATTCGTGGTCAAGTTGCCGGTCTCGACCGCGACTTCTGACCG
>JAKDLH010000397.1 GCA_030452945.1 Microlunatus sp.
GGGAGCGTGGAGCGTGGCAGGTGTGTGCCCGGGCTCGGCTGTTCTTTCGGACTAGGTGTCACCGGCCTGATCTACGTGCTGGTGTCGATCTCCTCGGTCGCTCTGGTGACCCCGGGAGAGCTGGGTGAGGGCGAGGCGCCACTCCTCAAGGTGGTCCAGGCGGGCGCGCCCAACTTGCCGGTCGACCAGATCTTCCCGCTGATCTCGATGTTCGCCGTCGCCAACTCGGCGTTGATCAACATGTTGATGGCGAGCCGGCTGCTGTACGGGATGGCCAACCAGAAGGTGCTGCCCCCCATCTTGGGCAAGGTGCTGCCGGGTCGACGGACGCCGTGGGTGGCGATCGTGTTCACCAGCGTGCTGGCCGTTGGCCTGCTGGTCTTCGCCGGTGGGGTCAGCCAGCTCGGTGGAACCACGGCGCTGCTGCTGCTGGCCGTTTTCTCGGTGGTCAACATCGCCTGCTTGGTGCTGCGCAAGGACGTGAAGACCTACGAGCATTTCAAGGCACCGACCGTGATCCCGATCATCGCTGCGCTCTGTTGCGCGTTCCTGGTCGGACCGTGGACCGGACGCAACCCGGTGCAGTACTCGATCGCCGGGGTGCTAATCGCCATCGGGGTTGGACTGTGGCTGATCACATGGTTGATCAACCGCGCCGTCTACGCGCGCAAAACCTACATCAAGGATCCGAGCGAGATGGACTAGCAGCCTAGGCGGCTGGTGCTGGTTGGCGATCTACCGTTGCACTCGGGCGTGCGGAACGGTGGCGATGATCAAGGTGCCGTCCTGTCGACGATCGCCGGAATGCAGTGTTGGCTCCCCGTCGATGGTCGGACCCTGCCCGGTGATCGGCACCGTGACCGGAGCATCCGCCGAAACGGCGTAGGCGCGGTCCCGGACAGTCACCGTCGCCGACTCACCCTTCTCGACCTCGAATTCGATCGACCCGTGCTGCACCCGCACCCGTACCCGGGTCCCCTGCAGGGTGATCCGAAACGTCAAAGCCTCCCACCCTGAAGGCAGTCGGGGGTCGAAGGTGATCGTGCCGTCGTAGTCACGCATGCCGGCGAATCCGTAGGCCAGCATGTTCCAGACCCCGCCGGTGGAGGCGACGTGCACGCCGTCGCTGGTGTTGCCGTGCAGGTCGACCAGATCGACGAACAGCGAGCTGTAGAAGTAGCGCAGCGCCAGGTTCCGGTATCCGACCTCGGCGGCGATGATGGACTGCACCACACCGGACAGCGTCGAATCGCCGGTGGTGATCGGGTCGTAGTAGTCGAAGTCGGCGCGCTTCTCTTCCAGGGTGAAGTGATCACCCTGCAGGAACAACGCGAGGACCACGTCAGCTTGCTTGATCACCTGGAACCGGTAGATCACCAGCGGGTGGTAATGCAGCAGTAGCGGCCGGCGATTCGCCGGCGTGGCCTTCAGATCCCACACCTCACGGTCCAGGAAGTGGGAATCCTGCGGATGGATACCGGTGGCGTGGTCGTAGGGGATCGACATCGCCTCGGCCGCGGCCTCCCAGTCGTCGACCTCGTGCGGCGCCAGTTGCAGCCGGTCGACCAGCCGGTCGAACGTCGGTCCGTCGTGCGCGGCCAACCGACGAACGACCTCGGCCGCCTTGGCGAGATTGAACCGCGCCATCACGTTGGTGAAGAGATTGTCGTTTACCACCGTGGTGTACTCATCGGGGCCGGTGACGCCGTGAATGTGGAAGGTGCGGGCTGATCCGTCGTAGTCGCTGCGTTCCCGCCAGAAGCCGAGGTCGGCCCAGAGCCGCGCCGTCTCCACCAAGATGTCGACGCCCTCGCGCCACATGAAGTCGTCATCGCCGGTGGCGTTGACGTACTTCATCAACGCGTAGGAGATGTCCGCGTCGATGTGGTATTGGGCCGTACCGGCGGCGTAGAAGGCACTCGCCTCCTCCCCGCTGATCGTCCGCCATGGGAACAGCGCGCCATCTTGGGTCATCGCCTCAGCCCGCCCCCGGGCCGCTCCGAGCAGGTTGTAGCGAAAGCGCAACGCGCTGTGCGCCATCCACGGTGAGGTGTAGGTGAGGAAGGGCAGCGTGTAGATCTCGGTATCCCAGAAGTAGTGCCCGCTGTAGCCGGAACCGGTGACCCCCTTGGCCGCCACGCCGGACTGCTCAGACCGCCCGGTCGCCTGGACCAGCTGGAACAGGTTCCAGCGGACGGCTTGCTGAACCTCGGGCTGCCCGGTGATTTCGACGTCGGAGCGGGCCCAGAACGCATCCAGCCAGTGGCGTTGATCGGCCCGCTGCTGAGCGATCCCCTGTCGTTCGGCTCGGTCCAAGGTGCGACGGCACCGATCGGCCAGCTCACGGACCGGGACCCCTCGGGAACTGTGGTAAGAGACGATCTTGGTGACCGTGATCGTCTTGCCTGCTTCCGCGTCGATCCGGTAGACCATCTCGCCGGTGTCGGAGTCGCTCTTGATGTCTTGGGTGTAGTAGTTGTCGGTCTCGATCTGGTGATCGACCCCGACCGCGAGGGTCATCTTCGAGTTGTGACAGCGATAGCCGAGCAGGATCCGGTCGCCGATGGTGTTGTGCAACTGCGGATCCAGCACCCGGTCTTCGAACGACTCCGCCTTGCGCGGATCCACTCCGGCGCCCATGGCGGCGGCCCTGACGTGATACTCGTCGCGTCCGTCCTGCCGGTTGAGGGTCTGCGAGGAGATCACGACCGGTGCGTCG
>JAKDLH010000065.1 GCA_030452945.1 Microlunatus sp.
GCAGCCCTCGAACCGGCGTCCGGGATCGGACCAGGGCCCCGTACGCGGCCGCCGTGCGGACCACGGTGACGGTCAACCGGGCGTCGTCGACCTGCGCCTCGTAGAGCTGGACCGCCCCGGTGACGTCGGTGATGGCCACCGAGGGCGCGAGTCGGCGCACGGCCCGACGCGCCAGCTGGCGATGACCGGGCAGCACCCCGGGCTGGCGGATCGAGTACGCCGCAGCGTCGTACAGCGCGAGCCCGGCGCCAACCGCCAATCGCTCCGGCAGACCGTGGGTCAGTGGAACCAGCAGCGGCACCCGGCGGACCAGATGCGGCGCCGTCCGGTCCAGCAGCAGGTCTCGCTCCCGACGCAGCGCCGCCACCGCGCGGACGCCGATGCGGGACAGGTCGACCAGACCCCCGTGCACCAGGGTGCTGGAGTGCCCGGACCGGCCGCCTCCCCAGTCCTCGGCCTCGACCAGACCCACCCGCAGGCCGCGGGTGGCGGCGTCCAGGGCGGTCCCAGCCCCGACGATGCCCCCGCCCACCACAAGCACGTCCAGATCGGTGCGGACGAGCGAGTCCACAGCCTCTGGCCCCCCGGGGAGCGACGATCGAGCGCGCACGTCTGCACGCTACGGGGTGCGACCGACGACGTCCGCAGGGGCAGGAGCAGGAGGACCGCGCCCCGGGTCGATAAGAGTGCTAGCCGACGATGACCTCGACCCGCTGGAACTCTTTGACCTCGGTGTAGCCGGTGGTGGCCATCGCCTTGCGCAGCGCCCCCACCAGGTTCATCGTGCCGTCCGGCACCGACGAGGGACCGAGCAGGATCTGCTCCAGCGAGCCGACCACCTCGAAAGCGACCCGCTCCCCGCGCGGGAGACTCGCGTGCCAGGCCTCGGGACCCCAGTGGTAGCCGCCCCCGGGCGCCTCCGAGGCCTTGGCCAACGGCGAGCCGACCATGACCGCGTCGGCGCCGCAGGCGATCGCCTTGGCGATGTCGCCGGAGCGGCCGACCGACCCGTCGGCGATCACGTGCACGTACCGGCCGCCTGACTCGTCCAGGTAGTCCCGCCGAGCCGCGGCCACATCGGACACCGCGGAGGCCATCGGCACAGCCACCCCGAGCACATCGCGGGTAGTGTGCGCCGCGCCACCGCCGAAACCGACCAGTACCCCGGCCGCTCCGGTCCGCATCAGATGCAGGGCGGCCTGATAGGTGGCGCAGCCGCCCACGATCACCGGCACGTCGAGCGCGTAGATGAACTGCTTCAGGTTCAACGCCTCCGACGTGCCCGCCACGTGCTCGGCGGACACGGTCGTACCGCGGATGACGAAGAAGTCGACGCCGGAGGCCACCACCGCGCCGGCGTACGCCTGCGTATTCTGCGGCGAGAGGGCCCCGGCCGCCGGCACCCCCGCGCTTCGCACCTCGGCGACCCGCTGCCCAATCAGGTCCTCCTTGATCGGCGCGGAGTAGATCTCCTGCATCCGCCGGGTCGCTGCCGCCGGGTCCTCGATGGCAGCGATCTCCTCCAGCAGCGGCTGTGGGTCCTCGAACCGGGTCCATAACCCTTCGAGGTTGAGCACCCCCAGTCCGCCGAGCCGACCCATCGCGATCGCCGTGGCCGGCGATGACACCGAATCCATCGGGGCGGCGATCAGTGGGAAGTCGAAAGAGAACGCGTCGATCCGCCAGCTCAGGTTGACCTGCTCCTCGCCGCGGGTGCGACGGGACGGGACGATCGCGATGTCGTCGAAGGCGTACGCCTGCTCCGCCCGCTTGCTCCGACCGATTTCGAACATTGGTGGTTCCTCACGACGGCGTTTGTCTGGGTGGTCTTGGTGTTGGGAGTTGATCTGGTGCTCGGAATGCGGCTCGGCTTTGGGACGAGGAAACCTCGATCATGACGTGACAGCAGTTCCGGCCCGGCGGTCATCAGCCCGCGTAGTTTGGCGCCTCGACTGTCATCTGGATGTCGTGCGGGTGCGACTCCCGCAAACCGGCCGAGGTGATCCGGACGAAGCTGCCGCGCTCGTGTAGCTCACGGATGGTGGACGCGCCGGTGTAGAACATCGACTGCCGCAGGCCCCCGATCAACTGGTAGGCGACCGCGGCCAGTGGGCCGCGGAAGGGCACCTGACCCTCGATGCCTTCGGCGATCAGATTCGAGTCGCTGGTGACGTCGCCTTGGAAGTAGCGGTCCTTGGAGAAGGAGGCGTTGCGGCCGCGGGAAGCCATGGCGGCCAGCGAACCCATCCCGCGGTAGGCCTTGAACTGCTTGCCGTTGAGGAAGATCAGCTCGCCGGGGCTCTCCTCGCAGCCCGCCAGCAAGCTGCCCAGCATCACCGTGTCGGCTCCGGCCACGATCGCCTTGGCGATGTCGCCGGAGTACTGCAGACCGCCGTCGCCGATCAGCGGAACCCCGGCCGGATTGCAGGCCCGGGCCGCGTTGTGGATGGCGGTCACCTGGGGGACGCCGACCCCGGCGACCACCCGGGTGGTGCAGATCGACCCTGGACCGACCCCGACCTTGACCCCGTCGGCTCCGGCATCGACCAGGGCTTTCGCTCCTGCGTAGGTGGCCACGTTGCCGCCCACCACGTCGACCTCGGCGCAGGCCGGCTCGGCTTTCAGACGGCGGATCATGTCCACCACGCCATGGGAGTGTCCGTGGGCGGTGTCGACGACCAGCAGGTCCACGCCCTCCTCGACCAGGGCCATCGCCCGCTTCCAGGAATCGCCGAAGAACCCGACGGCCGCGCCGACCCGGAGGCGGCCATGGTCGTCCTTGGTGGCGTAGGGGTACTGGTCGGATTTGACGAAGTCCTTCAAGGTGATCAGGCCCTTGAGGCGACCCTGGACGTCGATCAGCGGCAGCTTCTCGATCTTGTGCTGGGCCAGCAGGACCATCGCGTCCTCGGGCGCTATCCCGACCGGTCCGGTGACCAACGGCATCGCGGTCATCACGTCGCCGACCAGTCGGTGAGGATCGCTCTCGAACCGCATGTCGCGATTGGTGACGATGCCCAGCAGCACCAGGTCCCGGTCGACGACCGGGACACCGGAGATCCGGTAGCGACCGCACAGCGCATCTGCCTCGCCGATCGTGGCGTCGGGACCGATGGTGATCGGCTCGTCCACCATGCCGGCCTCGGAGCGCTTGACGATGTCGACTTGGCGCGCCTGGTCCTCGATCGGGAGATTGCGGTGGATGACGCCGAGACCTCCCTGCCGGGCGATGGCGACGGCCATCCGTGCTTCGGTGACGGTATCCATCGGCGAAGAGACCAAAGGAATCTTGACCGAGATCCGCCTGGACACCGGCGAAGCCGTATTCACCTCCGAGGGGATGATGTCGCTCTGGTTCGGCTGCAGCAGGACGTCGTCGAAGGTCAGCCCCATCGTCGCGAACGGCTGGGGCACACCCGCGGGTGTCAGATCGCCCATCGAATGCGACACGTGTTCCCTCTCTCGCCGAACAGCTCGCCGGACTCAGCGGTGGTTCCGGCTACCGGGCCAACACTATCGGGACGCGGTCGAGAACTTGTACCGAATCCACCGACGACCGGCCCGACCGTCTGCCACAGCACGTGTGACTTTGATCGGCGTTCTCGGCAACCCACTCACACCTGGTCGGCGAGCGCGTCAATCGCGGCTGGAGCAGCGACAGGGCCCCTCCTCGAAAGAAGGGGCCCTGCTCTGAGTGGTGCTACGAGCGCGTCAGGTCAGTGCGCGTGACCGTGACCGGCGCCCGCCGGCTCCTCCTCCTCGGGCTTCTCCACCACCAGGGTCTCGGTGGTGAGCAGCAGCGAGGCGATGGAGGCCGCATTGGCCAGCGCCGAGCGGGTGACCTTGACCGGGTCGATGACGCCGGATGTGATCAGGTCGCCGTACTCGCCGGTCGCCGCGTTGAAGCCGTTGCCGGACTTCATCTCGGCCACCTTGGTGGTCACGACGTAGCCCTGGTAGCCACCGTTCTCGGCGATCCAGCGGGTCGGCTCGGCCAGCGATCGCCGCACGATGTTGACGCCGACCTTTTCGTCGCCGGTCAGATCCAGGTCGCCGTCCAGGGCGGCCGCCGCGTGGATGAGGGCGGAGCCGCCACCGGCGACGATGCCCTCCTCGATCGCGGCCCGAGTCGCAGACACGGCGTCCTCGATCCGGTGCTTCTTCTCCTTGAGCTCGACCTCTGTGGCCGCGCCGACCTTGATCACGCAGACGCCGCCAGCGAGCTTGGCGACTCGCTCCTGCAGCTTCTCGCGATCCCAGTCGGAGTCGGTCCGCTCGATCTCGGCCTGCAGCTGGGCGACCCGAGACTTCACCTCGTCGCCGGCGCCCGCGCCGTCGACGATGGTGGTGTCGTCCTTGGTCACCACGATGCGACGAGCCCGACCGAGCACCTCCAGTCCGACCTGGTCGAGCTTGAGCCCGACCTCGGGAGCAACGACCTCCGCTCCGGTCAGGATGGCGATGTCCTCCAGCATGGCCTTGCGCCGGTCACCGAAGGCCGGAGCCTTGACCGCAACCGAGGTGAAGGTGCCGCGGATCTTGTTCACCACCAGGGTGGACAGCGCCTCGCCGTCGACGTCCTCGGCCACGATGAACAAGGTACCGGACGCGCCGATGACCTTCTCCAGCAGCGGCAGCAGGTCAGTCATCGAGCTGATCTTGCCCGAGTTGATCAGGATGTACGGATCGTCGAGAACCGCCTCCATCCGCTCCGCGTCGGTGACGAAGTAGGGCGAGAGGTAGCCCTTGTCGAACTGCATGCCCTCGGTGAACTCAAGCTCGGTGCCGAAAGTGTTGGACTCGTCGACGGTGATCACGCCGTCCTTGCCGACCTTGTCGAAGGCGTCGGCGATCAGCCCGCCGATCTCTTCGTCCCGAGCCGAGATGGTGGCCACGTGGGACATGTCCCCGGTGGTCTCCACCTCACGGGCGTTCTCGCGCTGGCGCTCCTCCACCGCGGCGACAGCAGCGTCGATGCCGCGCTTCAGGCCGACCGGGTTGGCGCCGGAGGCCACGGCCTTGAGGCCCTCATGGACCAGGGCCTGGGCGAGCACGGTCGCGGTGGTGGTGCCGTCGCCGGCCACGTCGTTGGTCTTGGTGGCGACTTCCTTGGCGAGCTGGGCGCCGAGATTCTCGTACGGGTCATCGAGCTCGACATCACGGGCGACGGTGACACCGTCGTTGGTGATCGTGGGGGCACCCCACTTCTTGTCGAGCACAACGTAACGGCCCTTGGGGCCGAGGGTGACCTTCACGGTGTTGGCGAGGGTGTCGACGCCGCGCTCGAGTGAGCGACGGGCCTCCTCGTCGAACTGAAGGATCTTTGCCATGGGTTTGCGTCCTCCGGGTTACTTGGTGACGGTGGTGGTGGGCTGCGTCACTTCGAGACGACCGCGAGAATGTCGCGAGCGTTCAGCAGCAGCAGATCCTGGCCGTCGTACTTGACCTCGGTGCCGCCGTACTTGCTGAAGATGACGACGTCGTCGACGGAGACGTCAAGCGGGACACGGTTGCCGTTGTCGTCGATCCGCCCGGGACCGGTGGCGAGCACCTTGCCCTCCTGTGGCTTCTCCTTGGCGGTGTCGGGAATGACCAGGCCGGACTTGGTGGTCTGCTCGGCCTCGAGTGGCTGGACGAGGATGCGATCCTCGAGCGGCTTGATCGTGACGGACACGTTCAAACCCCTTTCTCAGTACGTTGGTGTGTTGACAGATACGTTGGTCGACGCGTCGTCGCGGGTGCCGCCTCGACCGGTTGGCACACTCACCTGGAGAGTGCCAAACCGAGATTAGCACTCACCTTGTGTGAGTGCCAGCAGCGCAATCGCGATCTGGGTGCGATTTGGGCCGGCGGATCGCTCCGGTGACCCAAACGATGGCCGGAACAAACCCGTCGCCGGGGTGTCGCCGACCAGCGCGGACTGAGCGCCGCGTTTGGGTCAAGAACGCTCTGGCCGTCCTCAGCCGCCGTGCCGAACCCGGGTCAGTGCTTCCTGCGCAACCCAGTGCCGGCTTCGGTCCGGTGCGGTGATCTCGCAGACCAGGGTGTCGTCGATAACGGAAGTCGCCCGGACCACCGACACGTGCGTGGGCGGGATCCTGCGGCCGTCGTCCAGGGCGATCGGGGCCGCCGGGCGAACCGGGGTGCCGACCGTCAGCGACTTCGGTTTCAGCAGCCAGATGACGATCAGCAGGATGGGACCGAGGATGATGCCGAGCACCAAGAACAGCCGATCGTCGTAGCCCTTCCGCCGAGCGTCCCACGCGGCGGCGATCCCGGCGGCCACGTAGAGCACGATCAGGAGCACGTCGGTCATCGTCTCAGCCCTCCCGGACCCGACGAACCACGATCATCACCGCGCCCTCGGTCCCCCTGGTCAAGATGACCGTCGCCGAACCCGGACCGCGCAGCTTCAGCCGGCGACGCAGGATCGCCGGGTCGAGTTCCAGCCCGCGCTTCTTGATCTCCAACGCGCCGATCCGCCGCTCCCGGGTCCAGGCCCGCAGCGTCTGCTCGGAGTAGGGATGCGTCTCCACCACCGCAAAGGCCGTGGCGTACGGCGTGGTTCGCTCCGTGTCGGCGGTCAGGTACGCGATTCCCGGGCCGATCAGCCGGGCCTGGAGGTCGGCACCGAGCTGGGCGATGCCGCCGGCCCGGATGATGGCGCCGTCGGGCTCATAGACCACGGTCCCGACGTCCCCGACCGGCAGTGGCTCGGCCCGCGGATCGACGACCAGCCGGTGGTCGGGCAGCAGCCGGGCCACGCGGCGGCCTGCCTCGGCGCCGGGGCCGGCCCACAGACCCACCTCGACGGTGTCGCCCCGCTCACTCAACCACTCCGCCTCCGCCGTCGACGGAATCAGGCGGTGCGGCAGACCCGGTCCCAGCTTCACCCCGACGACGCGGTCTCCAGTGAGCAGGGTCTGCACAAACGACCAGGACGGACTCAAATCTCCGATTTCCCAGCTCCGACCACGTCCGGTCCGCCGGGCCGGATCGACGTAGACCGCGACCCCCGGTCCGAGCAGCTCCGGAGCCACCTCGACGGCGTCGCCGAGCCGTACCTGCGCTCGGTCGCCGAGATTCGCCTGAGCGATCGAGGCGGTCTCAGGGTCCGCCTCGACCGCCACCACCTCCAAGCCGGAATCCAGCAGGGCCAGCGCGTCAGCACCGATCCCGCAGCCGAGATCGACCACCCGGTGGGCACCGGCGGCGACGAAGCGGGCGGCGTGATGAGCCGCGACCTGCGCCCTACTCGCCTGCTCCAACCCCGTGCGGGTGAACAGCAACCGGTCGGCTCGCTCCCCCAGCTTGACCCGGGCAACCCGCCGCAGGCTGACCTGAGCCAGGGCCGCCGCCGCCAGATCCGGAGGGAATACCGCCCGCAACGCTGTCGCGGCGGCCAGACCGTCAGGGTCGCGCTGTCTACTCGCCGCCTCGATCGCCTTCCGCCCGGCCGCGGTGGCCAGCAGATGGGTCGCGGGCTGGCCACTGTGCCTCATCAGCCGTTGCGCCTCACCAGAGGATGCGTTCGACCGGGAGCCGGGAGTCCGCGCCCATGTCCGATGGCGACGGGCGTCCACCGGCGGTCACCACCGCGGCGCCCAGGACGGCGATCATCGCGCCGTTGTCGGTACACAGGGCCGGACGAGGGGTACGGAGACCGACCCCTGCCGCCTCGGCGCGTTCGGCGAGCAGCTCCCGGAGTCGTCGGGTGGCGGCCACCCCGCCCCCGACGATCAGATCGGTGGTCCGGTCGCCGCGCACGCGTCCATCGCCTTGGCACTCAGCACGTCGCAGACCGCTTCTTGAAAGCTGGCGGCGACGTCGGCGACCGCCACCGGGCGTTGGAGCGACTCGGCGATCTCGAGGTGACGAGCGACCGCAGTCTTCAGCCCGGAGAACGAGAAGTCGAACCGGTGCCGGTCCCGGTCGTTGCTGCTCGTGAGTCCGCGCGGAAAAGCGATCGCGCCGGAGTCGCCCTCGGTCGCGACGCGGTCGATGTGAGGGCCGCCCGGGTAGGGCAACTCGAGCAGGCGCGCCACCTTGTCGTACGCCTCTCCGGCCGCGTCGTCGATCGTGCTGCCGAGCTCGGTGATCGAGGTGGCGACGTCATCGACCCGCAGCAGCGACGTGTGCCCACCGGAGACCAGCAGGGCCAGGCAGGGCTGCGGCAGCGGGCCGTGCTCGATCAGGTCGACGGCCACATGAGCGGCCAGATGGTTGACCCCGTAGAGCGGTTTGTCCAGCGCGTACGCCAGGGCCTTGGCGGCAGCCACGCCAACAACCAACGCACTCATCAGTCCCGGTCCGGCGGTGACCGCGACGCCATCGATCTCGGACAGGCCGATCCCGGCGGCCTCCTGCGCTCGACGCAGGGCCGGCAGCAGAGCTTCCAGATGGGCGCGGCTGGCGATCTCCGGTACGACGCCGCCGAATCGAACGTGCTCGGCCACGCTCGAGGCGACCTCGTTGGCCAACAGCTCGGTGCCGCGGACCACGCCGATACCCGTCTCGTCGCAGGACGTCTCGATGCCCAGGATCACCGGCCCGCTCATAACGTCGCCTCGCGCTCGGTGACGGCAGTGACCGGCGGTCGGTCCGGCAGGTCGTACAGCTTGAGGATCAAAGCGTGCCGGCCGGAACCGTAGTAGTCCTCGCGCGCGGCGAGCTGCTCGAAGCCGAGCTGTTGATAGAGGGCGATCGCGGGATCGTTGTCGAAGGCGACCTCGAGCAGGACGGTGGTGGCACCGGCGCGCCGGACCGCCTCCAGACCGGCGTTGACCAGCGCCGCCCCGATTCCTCGACGTCGGTGCTGGGGGGCGACGACAAGCCGGAGCAGATCGGCGACGTGCCCCACGGTCTGCAGCGCAATCACCCCCGCGAGCACGTGTGTGCGGGCCAGCAGAGTCGTCCGGCGTTCACCCAACAGCTCGCCGAGCCAGCTGCGCTCGCTCCATTGTTCGACCGGCGGAAAGCCTGCTCGTTCCAGCGCCATCACGCCGGCAAGGTCGTCGCGACGGACGGACCGGATGCTGATGCTCGGCTCGGCCATCAGCGCCGCCGGAGGCCGCGAGCCAGCACCGACTTGCGCCGCCCGAGCTCGGTGGCGTCGGGTCGTCGTAGGTACAGCGGTTCGACTCCGGCAAAGGGCAGTTTCGGCCCGGCCACGACCAGGCTGGCCGGGTCCAGGGCCCGGGGGCCGTCGACGACGACCAGGTCGTCGGGGTAGCCGATCGTCGCCGGTCCCACGGTCGGCAACCGGGGGAGTTGATCGGGCCGGTCGACCAAGGGACCGGCCAGCCGGGTGCCGTCGGCGGCGTACCGGGCCCAGTAGACCTCCCGTCGGCGAGCGTCAGTGGCGACCAGGAACTCACCGGTCGGGATCTCGGCGACGTACTGGGCGGCGATCGCGTCGAGCGTGCACACTCCGTGCAGCCCGGCGCCGGCGACCTCGGCCAGCACCCGAGCCGTCATGATGCCTACCCGCAGTCCGGTGTACGGGCCGGGACCGAGCCCGACGATGACGTCGGTGAGGGTGGCCGGGGCGACGCGGGCGTCGGCACACACCTGTCGGATCATCGGGATCAGCTGCTCGACGTGGGCCATCCGGTCCTCCACCACCGCGGTCGTCGCGACCTGTCCGTCCAGGGCTAAGCCGACACAGACCACGGTCGCGGTGTCGAGGCCGAGGACGATGGTGCGACCGACAGCGGACTCAGCCATGTCCCGTCCCGTTTCGCAGGCAACTCAGATCGACCTTGGACCACCGCGGACCGACCGGCCGGATCAACACCAGTCGGGAGTCCGGGTGGTCATCGGCCCCGGCCGGGTGGGCGGAACGACGGATGTCAATCTCCAGGCGGTGGTCGGCCAGGTCCTCGGCCAGTCCCGCGCCCCACTCCACCACGGTCACCGCACCGGCGGCGGTCACGTCGAGATCCAGGTCGTCGAGCTCCTCGGCACTGGACAGCCGATAGGCGTCGACGTGGACCAACGTCGGTCGCTCCGAGGACGAAGCGTGCACCCTCGACAGCACGAAAGTCGGGGAGATCACGGCACCTTCGCTGTCGAGTCCGCGGCCGATGCCCTGGGTCAGGGTGGTCTTGCCCGCACCCAGGTCCCCGGTGGCGATCACCAAGTCACCGGCTCGGAGCAGATTCGCGACGCGTACGCCCAGCTTCTGCATGTCCGCGGCCGTCGGCACCTCGACGGCCACCGGGAGTGACCGCCGCAAGATCACTCCGTGGGGAGCCCGCCGAGTGATCGCGAACCCGCCGCGCTGCCAGAGCGCGATCAGCTGGGTGAGTTCTTCGCGGGCGAACAGCTCGACCTCGGTGAACCCGAGTTCGGCGGCGTAGTCCATCGCCGCCACCGCCATCGCCGACGCGACCCCGTGCCGTTGAAAGCGTGGATGGACCGATACCCGATGCCAGGTGACCAGTCCGACCTGGTCCGCGACCGGGCGCAGCAGAATCGCTCCGGCCGGTTCGCCGTCGACGGTGGCCAGGATCCCTCCACCTGCGGCGAGCTGCGCCTGCACCGAGGCGAGCGTCTCGTGGGCGGCCATCGACGGCGGATCCAGCGGTGGCCGCGCACCGAAGGCCGCGCGGATCACCTCGACCAGGCTCGGCGCGTCGGCGGCGGTGGCCACCGACACGACCAGGTCGCTCACCGAGACGTTCACCGACCGAAGGCTAGTCGGCCGGGTCCAGCTGCCTGGGTGGTGTCTCCCTACCCTTCCGCGCCAGCCGACCCCGTACGCACTTGTCGCTCGGGTTTGGAGCGCGAATCGTGGCGTCAGCGGCGCGGACGCCGTCCGTTAGGCCCGCCTCGGCCACCGTGGCGACCTCCGCCGCTGCGGTGACCGCGGTGAGGCTGCGCCGGGCGACGCCGAGCCGGTCGGGCGGGCGGCGCGACGAGGCGGTCGAACTCCTGCTGGGAGACCGCCGGGCCGCCGACGACTCGGGCGCCGGTGGCGGCCGCCACCATGGTGTCGCCCGGCTCGACGTCCAACGGACGGGTCTTGACGCCGGCCTGCCTGGTCAACCGCTCGACCTCGCGCCGCTGATGCGGCAGCGCCAGAGTGACCACGACGCCGGTTTCGCCGGCTCGTGCCGTACGCCCGGCCCGGTGCAGGTAGTCCTTGGGTCCGGCCGGCGGATCGACCTGAAGGACCACCCCGATCTCGTCGACGTGGATACCGCGGGCCGCGACGTCGGTGGCGACCAGCACCGGCAGCCGACCGTCTTTGAACGCGGCCAGCATCCGGGCTCTCGCTCCCTGGGTCAGTCCGCCGTGCAGCGCGCCGGCGAGCACGCCCGCCTCCCGGAGTTGTTCGGCGATCCGGTTTGCCCCGAGTTGGGTGCGGACGAAGACGACTGTCCGGCCGTCGCGTCCGGCGATCTCGGCGGTCAGCTTGGCCTTGTCGGCCGGACGGACCAGGAGGACGTGGTGCTCCATCGAGGTGATGCTGGCCTGTCCCGGGTCCACCTCGTGGGTGACGGGGTCGACCAGATACCGCTTCACGAGCCGGTTCACCGCACCGTCGAGCGTGGCGGAGAACAGCAGTCGCTGACCCCCGGCCGGGACGGTGTCGAGGATCTGGGTGACGGCCGGCATGAAGCCGAGATCGGCCATGTGATCGGCCTCATCCAGCACGACGACCTCGACCCGGGTCAAGTCCGCGGCACCCTGATCCATCAGATCGATCAGTCGGCCGGGGGTCGCGACGACGATATCCACGCCTCGGGCGAACGCCTTGAGCTGCGGTCCGTACGCCATCCCGCCCGCCACCAGAGTCAGACTGAGACCCTGGATGCGGGCCAGCGGAGCCAGCACATCGGCGACCTGGAGCGCGAGTTCGCGCGTTGGCACCAGCACCACGGCCCGGGCGCAGCCCGACGGTGCGTTCGAGCCGGCCAAGGTGGTGATCATGGGCAGACCGAAGCCGAGCGTCTTGCCCGACCCCGTCTTGCCCCGGCCCAGCACGTCGCGGCCCGACAGGGCATCCGGAATCGTGGCGGACTGAATCGGGAAGGGCTCGGTGATGCCGCCGGCCTGCAGTGCCGAGACTAAGGCCTTGGGCACCCCGAGGTCACCGAAGCCGCCGGAGTCCGGTAGCGACGCCGGCCCGCTCGCGGTCGGGACGACCACGGCCTCGCTCGGCGCCTCCCAGCTCATCTGATCGGACTCCTGAATCTGATCGGGCTTCTTCATCTGATCGAACCGCTTCATCGGGGACCGGACAGCCTGGGCGGCAGCCCAACGGTCGTTTCGACCACGGTCTGGATCATCACCGCGGTCCGATCGAGGACGGTCGTCGAAGCGGCGCTCCTGCTGGCGGGGACGGTCCTTCCAGGGCTGGTCCTTGCGCGGTTGGTCCTTGCGCGGTTCGTCCTTGCGCGGTTGGTCCCTCCAGGACTGATCGCTTCGCGAACGCTCGTCGCGGAAGCGATCACTGCGGTTGCTGTGGCTCGGACGGTGCGTCCGGTCGTAGCGCGGCCGGTCAGTGCGGTCGTTGCCCGACCGGTCCCGCCGTTCGCTGCCCGAGCGGTCGTAACGGTCCCTGCTTGCCCGGGCGTACCGGTCCTTGCCCGCACGGTCGTAACGGTCGCTGCCCGGCCTGTCGTCCCTGGCCTTGCGCGGTCGGTCCTCGCGGGAATAGCTGCCGCGTTCCGAGGGACGACCGTCGGGGTTGCGCTCCTCGAAACGAGCGTCGTACTGGCGGCCCGCGCTTCGGCGCGGCGGTCGTCCGCCCTCCCGGCGCTCGGCCGCGGTCCACCGCTGCTTGGGCGTCCCGTCGGCCTTCACGCTCTTGGCGCGCTTGGGGCCCTTGGCCGAACTCTTATTAGTGGTGGTGGGGTGGGTGCTGCGGGCGCGCGAAGACGCACCCGAGGTCTTGCCGGACATCTCGGTCTCACTTCTGGCCCCAGTTTCAGGGCTGGTTGGTAGGCACGTCAACGGCCATGGACTCACAACCAGCGGGGCGGGAGACGAACCTCGGTGCCGACATCGGCACACAGGGTGGCCCGAACCAGCGATCACCGTTCCGGGGGACAGTTAGCTTACCAGAAATTTCACGCCGGGCCGTGCCACCGCCGCGCCTCAGCCGACTGGGCCGCGTGCAGAAAGACCGGACTTGTTGGCGAAGACGCTACCGCGAGGAAACCGACTCTCAGGCCAGGTTCCGTCGAACTCGACAGATCAGATCGTCAAGCACCTCGTTGAAAATTTCGTGGTGCTCGATGATCCCCATGTGCCCACAGTTTGGCAGCCTCCGCACGTCCGCACCGGGGAGCAACTCGATGATCTTGTCGGTGTGCCGGACCGGGGTGATCACGTCGTCTTCGCCGCCAATAACCGCCGTCTCCACCGTAGCCAGAACCCCGAAGGCGTCGTACTCGTTCAGTTCGGCAAAGGCAGGATAGAAGTCGTTGATCACCGAGAGCGGAGTCTGGCCGAGCATCTCGGTCATGAACTCGACGTAGCTGGCCGGCACGTCGGTGCCGAAGGAGCCGCGCTTGGTGGCGACGAAGCTCAGGTCGGAACCAGCGGTGCGAGTCTTCTCGACGACTTGGGGGATCCGGTTCAGCGCCGCCATCGTCGGCTGAGCGATCCGACCGAACGCCCTTGCCGGTATACCCCGGATCGGTGAGTAGTCGGCCATCTCCCCTGCTGCCGTGGAGAACAGCGCGACCCCGTGGACCCGGGTGCCGAACAGCTCCGGTTGGGTCAGCGCGAGATGCATGATCGTCATGCCGCCCATGGAGTGACCGGCCAGGACCACC
>JAKDLH010000398.1 GCA_030452945.1 Microlunatus sp.
TGCAGCCGCCCGGCGACTCTGTGAACTGCTCGGGGCCGAGGTCAAGCTGGCGGCCGACACAGTTGGCCCGTCGGCCACCGAAACCGTCGCTTCGCTGGCCGACGGGGAGGTCGCGATGCTGGAGAACGTCCGCTTCGAGCCGGGCGAGACCTCCAAGGACGAGACCGAGCGTGGCGCGCTGGCCGACTCCTACGCCGCTTTCGGCGACGCTTTCGTGTCCGACGGTTTTGGGGTCGTGCACCGAAAGCAAGCCTCGGTCTACGACATCGCGCAACGGCTGCCGAGTGCGGCCGGTGCGCTGGTCGAAAACGAGGTCGAGGTGCTACGACGGCTGACCGAGGATCCCGCACGTCCTTACGTGGTGGTGCTGGGCGGTGCCAAGGTCTCCGACAAGCTGGCTGTGATCGCCAATCTGATCAAGACCGCCGACAAGCTGGTGATCGGGGGTGGCATGGTGTTCACCTTCTTGGCCGCTCAGGGTTATCCGGTCGGCAAGAGCCTGCTGGAGGCGGACCAGATCGACGCGGTGAAGGGGTACCTGAACGATGCTGCCGCCGGCGGGAAGCAGATCGTGCTGCCGTCCGACATCGTCGTCGCGCCCGAGTTCCAGGCCGACTCACCCGCCACGGTGGTGCCCGCCGACGCCATTCCCGACGACGAGCTCGGCCTCGACATCGGCCCCGACTCGGCCAAGGTGTTCGCCTCCGTGATCTCGGGCGCCAAGACCGTTTTCTGGAACGGCCCGATGGGAGTCGCGGAGTGGGAGGCGTTCGCGAGTGGCACCAAGGCCGTCGCCCAGGCCCTGACCGAGGTCGAAGGTCTGTCGGTTGTGGGCGGTGGCGATTCCGCCGCGGCGGTGAGACACCTCGGCTTCGCCGACGACGCCTTCGGTCACATCTCGACCGGCGGCGGAGCGAGTCTGGAGTATCTGGAAGGCAAGTCCCTGCCCGGGGTGGCCGTGCTCGATGAGAGGCAGTGAACGATGACACGTAAGCCGTTGATGGCCGGTAACTGGAAGATGAACCTCAATCACGTCGAGGCCGTCGGTCTGGTTCAGAAACTGGCTTGGACACTAGAAGACAAGAAGCACGATCCGGCCCGCAGCGAGGTGGTAGTGCTGCCGCCGTTCACCGATCTGCGGACGGTGCAGACCCTGGTGGAGGGTGATCGGCTGGAGTTGGCGTACGGGGCTCAAGACCTCTCGCCGCATCCGTCTGGCGCCTACACCGGCGACATCTCCGCCGACATGCTGGTCAAACTGGGCTGCACGTACGTGACTGTGGGTCACTCCGAGCGCCGGCAGCATCACGGCGAGTCCGACGCGGTCGTGAACGCCAAAGCCACTCAGGCGCTGAACCGCGGACTCGCCCCTATCGTCTGCGTGGGCGAGGGGCTGGAGGTTCGCAAGGCGGGTGAACACGTGGACTACACGCTGCAGCAGGTGGCGGGCTCGTTGGCCGGGCTCAGTGCCGAGGAACTCGCCCGGCTGGTGATCGCGTACGAGCCGGTGTGGGCCATCGGCACCGGTGAGGTCGCCACTCCTGACGATGCCCAGGAGGTCTGCGCGGCGATCCGTGGTTGGCTGACCGAACACCACGGCGCGGCGGTGGCCGAGCAGGTCCGCGTCCTCTACGGCGGCTCGGTCAAGGCCGACAATGTCGCCTCGATCATGGCGCAACCGGACGTGGATGGCGCTTTGGTCGGTGGCGCCAGTCTGAACGTCGATGAGTTCTCCGCCATCGCTCGGTTCTACGATCTCCCTGCCCTGTGAGTTCTGCCGGTCCGGTGAGTTCTGTCGGCCCTGTGGGCTTCGCGAGTTCTGCGGGACCCGTGACCGTGAGTTAGGCTTGCCGGCGTGCTTTCGGCCCCCGTCGTGATGATGACCACCCCGATCCTGATCTTTTCGATCGTGCTGGCGCTGACAAGCATCGTCCTCGCTCTTTTCGTGCTCATGCACAAGGGCCGGGGCGGTGGGCTGTCCGATCTGTTCGGCGGCGGCATGTCGACGTCGATGGGTGGTTCGTCGGTTGCCGAGCGGAACCTGGATCGGTTGACGGTCATCGTCTCGGTGATCTGGCTCGCCTGCATCGTCGCACTCGGTCTGTTGTACAAGCTCGGCGCCTGAGCCGAAGGACGCAAGTCCGGCGATGATCTGGATTCGATGAGGAAGGACGCAGAGTGACTGGTGGGAGTGCCATCCGGGGCAGCCGGGTAGGTGCCGGACCGATGGGGGAGGCCGAGCGCGGTGACGCAGCTCCTCGGCTGTACGTCTCGTACTACTGCGCGCACGGACACGAGACCCGTCCCGCGTTCGCGGCGGAGGCCCAGATACCCGAGACCTGGGACTGCCCGCGTTGCGGACTGCCAAGCAATCTGGACTCCACCAATCCGCCGCCGCCGCCCAAGACCGAGCCCTACAAGACGCACCTCGCGTACGTGAAGGAGCGGCGTTCCGACGCGGAAGCAGCCGACATCCTCAAAGAGGCCCTGCAGTCACTGCGGGCCCGCCGCGCTCGCGGCGACGTGATCTACTGACGAGCATCCTTGATGCTCGCGAGTCAGAGCTAGATACGACCTCGTTGACCCAGGTTCGGCGGTAGCTCGGCGGCCGCGTCGCTGTCCATCAGCCACAGGGTCCGTTCCCGTCCGTGGACACCGGCGGCCGGGATCTGGATCGGTCCGGCGCTGGACAGCGCCATC
>JAKDLH010000399.1 GCA_030452945.1 Microlunatus sp.
GGGGTAGGTAGGTTGGCGTCATCGAGCATGGGGACGTGATCGTGAGCGGGGATGGGTTGGGGTGCCTCTAGCTTCGCTAGGTCCGGCGGAGCCGGAATTCTGAGTCAAAAGTTGGTGGGTGCGGTCATCTTCAGGCGGCGAGGCCGCTGTGGTCGGTGAGGATATCGACTTCGTGCTGGTATCGGGTGTAGGCGGTGTGGAGCGGTCCGTGGTCGTGTGGGTCGGCGAGGTGAGCCAGGCCGGTGGGGATGAGTTGGTCATGGACGCGAGTCAGGAACATCGCGGTGCGCAGGCCGGTGTCGGTGACCAGGTATCGGTGGGTGTGCGGGAGTCGTTCGATGAGTCCGTGGACGCGGAGCCGGCGCAGGTCGTAGGTCATCTGACCGGCAGTGAGGGCCCCTGGCGGTAGGCCGCGTAGCTCGGTGACCAGGGCTTTGAGGTTGGCGTTGGTGAATCCGGCCGGTTGTAATCGGAAGGTCAGGAGTGCTTGGAGCAGGGCATGGCTGCGCTGCTGATCCAGGCGCAGCCCGGGGACGCGGGCCCCGGTGTCGGTGATGATGGCCTCGGTGACCGAGGTCAGGGCGGTGCTTCCAGAGATCGGGTCGTGGTCGAGTCGTTGGACGCTCAAGAGGCGCCTGTTGGCGGTGAAGCCGACCTCGCGTAACGCAGGCAGGTTAGTCAACCGTCTCCCGATGTCGAAGTCGTAGGTGTCGTTGATCGTGGTCTCGGTGCGGAGTGCTCGTCCTTCCTTGTGGTACTGCTTGATCCGGGTGTGCTTGTAGTCCACGTGCAGGCTCGGAGTGACACCCTCGGTGATGATCCGGGTCCGGAACCGACCGGGGGTGGGTTGCTTGCGTCCGCCCTGGATGCGCTTGTTGAAGATGAGGGAGACCTCATCGGGCCGGCCCAGGTCCAGGTTGTCCCGGATGACCTGCTCGAAGAAGATCCGCCCAGCCACGGGTTGGTCCAGCATCTGGGTCAGGGAGAACTCGGCCTGCAAGACCGAGATGTCATACCGGTACCCGGCGGCCCGGTCCGCGGGACTGAACGGGTGGGGCAGGATCGCCAACCACTTGCGCAGCAACCCCTCGATCTGCTCGGGCCCGAGCTGGTCACAAATGGCCTGTAACGCGACGGGGTCGGCCACGGCGGCGAAGGCGTTGTCCATCGCCTCGAACCCGAGCCCGGCCTTGGCTGCCTGCCGTTGGGCCCAGTGGTGGCCGTTGAGGCAGAGCTTGGCGTTGTACGGGAAGTAGGAGGCGAACTTCAGGAAGAACGGTCCGAAGTCCTCATCGACGCAATAGAAGTAGAACTGATTGATCACCCCGGTGGTCTTCACGATCCACGGGTAGGGCACTCCGTCGGCCCGGTGTCGTTTCTCGGTCCGGAACAGGTTGGTCTTCTCTTGGGCCCGGCCGATGAACAGCACCCCCTCGGTGCGCCCAGCGGCCTCGAAGTCAGCCAGGTACTCATGCGCGACGTCGTCCTTGCGCTGACCCTTGGTGAAGTTCACCCACGGGATGTCCTGATCGTCGGCGAACTGGTGGACCGCGGCGTCGAAGGCCTTGCTGATCTTGGCCAACGGCGCGGTCGAGGCAATCGGCAACCCGAGTTGGCGATGAACGTAGCCCACCAGACCGTGGGCGTACTGCAACCCCGGCACGTAACAGTTCAGGTACATCCGGTCGAAGCACTCCACCTCGAAGGTCACGTGCTCAGCCAAGACATCAGAGACAGTGCGCGGTAACGTCATGATCAGGCTCCGGTCAGGCGGGCGGGTAACTCATAGCCCACCACCGCCAGCAGGCGGACACAACACGACAGCCACAGGCCGTCGTCATCCCGCCGACCGGAGCCCTAACACCCAGATGACCAGCCACACGACTCGTCGGGCTGGGGCGCAGCCCCGTTAGCTGTAGTGCCTGTGGTCCGCCTGGCCGGCTGACGACGAGGATGAAGTTGCGCGGGCTCAGAGCTGGGCACGCGAACTCAGAGCTGGGCACGCGAACTCACCCGGTGGTGATAGGCGATCGCCAGGACGGTGAAGGCGACGATGATGGCGTTGGAGGACCAGAACGCGGCAGCGGAGACCTCGTGTGTCGTGGCCTGTGAGAATCCGATGGTGTCACCGATCAGGACCACCAGGTTGTTGACGACGTGCAGCGCGATGGCGGCCTCCAGGCCACCGGTTCGCCACACGAGGATGCCCATGGCGAGGGCGAAGACCCCGATGTTGACCTGCCCGTAAAGGTCGTAGGTGTGGCCGAGGACGAAGAGCGGGACCGGGACGAGGATGCCCCACCACGGGCTTTTCAGCCAGGTGCCGAGGACCTGCTGCGGCAGTGCGCGGAAGACGTACTCCTCGGCTGCGGCCTGGAACGGGACGACGAGCAGCGCCAGGGCGATCAGCAGCAGCGCGCTTCGGGTGAGGGTGACGTCGAGGCTGCCTTGACGCCACTGGACGAAAGCGTCGATCGCCACGTAGGGGATGAAGACGGCCACGGCCAGGCCCAGCATGGGCAGCAGGAGACGACCGCGCAGACGGCCGGCGACGGAGGAAAATCTGCCCAGGGAGTGCTTCTCGGCCAGTCGCAGGCCGATGGCGACGGCGGGGAGCATCAGGGCGATCGTCCCGCAGCCCAGGATCAGACGCAGGGGAGTGTCGAGGTCGTAGGTCTC
>JAKDLH010000400.1 GCA_030452945.1 Microlunatus sp.
CACACCCGTCACGACACGCCGGACACCGGTCGACCGATTACGCTACGTGGCATTGCTCCCGAGCATGCCGGGACCGCAGTCGCCCGAATTGTCAGCGATGGCCCATCACCTTAGCCAAACTCTGGCTGATGCCGCTGGACCGCGACCTTCCCATCGAGGCGAAGCAGTTGCGTGATTCCGCGTACCGCCACAAATTCCGAGGTCTCATTTGGCGCGTTTCAGTTGCCGATTGCCTCGATGATCGCTTGGCCAGCCACGAAGAGCCCGCTGCCCGCAGCATTTCCAGTGGCGGCGTATGCCAGCCCACCAAGGCCCCGGAGCAGCTTGCGAACTCGTCCCGGCTCGGGCTGGGGCTCGGCCAGTTCCCCGCGAAGTTCAGCTAGGAGATTCAGGGCTTTCGCTTCGTCGCTGCCGTCCAGTTTCAGGCGTGGGAGATCGGCCTCGTAGCGGTCGGCGAGCCCACGGGCATCATGGAGGACGTCAGTCGTGAAGATGCTGGTCTGGGTGACCGCGGTCGACCGGCTCGCGATGCTGGCGCCAGGCGAGTTCAAAACGTGGAAGGTGTCCCCGACCATCGCCTTGCCTCGACTCCGCCACGCCCGAACGCTGCCGCCGAAGTCCTCGATGACCTCGCTGCCGAGAGTGGTGATGCTGGCCCTCTGTAGGCCAGCCATCGATTCCCAGCCCGTGATGAGACCGAGCGCCAGGAGAGTCTTTCCTGCCTCACCCACGTCGTCGCAGTCGAATGGCTCGCCGAAGTAGTGGCCGGGCGTCGAGTCGCGGAACTGGCTCAGGGCTGGTGTCTCCATGCCATCCAGGTCAGCCATCCACCGGAGCACCGCGTCCGTGCAGGCCCGCACGCGCTCGACTCGTGGCCGGGGTCGCTTGGATTCGCTGACGCGCTCGAGTCCTATGGGGGTCAAACGTGCCGCCAACCGATGACCGGCGCTAAGAGACTGATCCGCTTCCGCGTGCAGTAGGCCGTCGCGTTCCATGAGGTCGAGAGCGTGAGCGACGGATTGGCCGTCAGTTCCGAGCGCGCTCGCGATGTCGACAGTCCAGTACACGTCGCTGGGATTCATAGCAAAGTGGCGCATGACTCGTTGCCTCGTCGCCGTCGTCTCGCTCGCAGACCATCCGGGATCGTTGTGGGGCACGGCAGGGTCCCTCCGAGTTGGCCAATGGTCGTCCCGGACCGTAGTTGGCCGGTGCGACAAGGATACGAACCTGCACCGACAGAGGGCTCGCTTCATGGGCAGGTCTGTGGAGGAATCGCCGCTGTGGCCAGCCATCCCCTGATGGCTGACCACCTGCGTCACACCGCCGCGAGTGACATGGGTCCAGCATGAGGCTGCCGACAGCACGGTGCATGGAGGATCGTCCATCATCTTGTGTTTTTTGTGTTTACACGGCACGATAGGGACATGGCCATTGACGGACAGTTGCTCACCACCGGGCAGGCGGCGCAGATTCTTGGCTGTTCACGCCAGCACGTCGTCGACCTGTGCGACTCGGGAAAGCTGCCGTGCGCCGTTATCGGTTCACACCGCAGGGTCGCCCGCGGTGACCTGCAGAGGTTCTTAAACGAGGGCAGTGTCTTGCGTCGCGAGGAGGAACGCTCGTTGTGGTTGCATCGGGCGCTGCTGGGCCCGCTGCTGCGCGACCCGGAGCGGGTGCTTGACCAGGCTCGTTCGAACATTCACCGATGGAGCGGTGTGCACCGGCCGGATGGGATGAGCCAGTCTTGGTTGCGCGAGTGGGAGCGACTGCTCGACCGGGGAGTGGACGCGGTCGCCGACGTCTTGGCCAGCCGTACCCCCCAAGCGGTGGAGCTGCGAGCCAACTCCCCCTTCGCGGGAGTCCTGGACGAGCAGGAACGGCTCGCGGTCCACCAGTCCTTCCGCCGCCACTGGTCGGCCGAGCACCCAGCCGCATGAACCGTGAGCAACTCGCGCACCTCTTGCGCGCGAGCGCCCATATCGCCGGCGACCCAAATATTCTGGTCATCGGCTCCCAAGCGATTCTCGGCTCGTTCGACGAGGACGACCTCCCGGCGCCGGCCACCGCCTCCCGGGAGGTCGACGTCGCCTTCCTCAACGATCCTGGCGGGCAGAAGGCCGACCAAGTAGACGGAGCCATCGGGGAGTTGTCCCCCTTCGATGAGCAGTTCGGCTACTACGCCCAGGGAGTCGAGGTCAGCACCGCAGTGCTGCCGACAGGGTGGGAGGACCGAGTCATCACCTGGCAGAGCCAGTCAGCGCGGCCAGCTCAAGCGCTATTCCTCGAGCCGCACGACCTGGCCATGGCCAAGCTCGCAGCATTCCGCGACAAGGACCGAGCCTTCGTCACCGCTCTACTCGACGCGACACTGCTCGCGGCGGACACGTTGTTCAACCGACTCGCCGACCTACCGGTTCCGCGGCGGACCCACGATCGGATCGCCGGCTTCCTGCGCCCTTGGCGCAGTTAGACAGGTTTCGAGACAGAGCCTGACGACGCCCTCATCGCGACGGACCGCAATCCGTCGTCGCCAAGCCCTTGACCTGCACAAACACCGCGGGCGCCGCGCGCTTCGACGCGTATTCGGCACAGACAGCCGTTGACGTGCCGTAACTACTCAGGTCTCAGGCTGGGACTGGGACCCAGGCGTTGCCCTGCAGTGC
>JAKDLH010000401.1 GCA_030452945.1 Microlunatus sp.
GACACCGACCTGGTCGGTGAAAACGGATACTTGACCGACATCTCCCGCACCTATCTGTGCGGGGACCGCCCGCCCAGTGACACCCAGCGCCGGCTCTACCAGACCTCGTACGAGTTCTTGCAGACCTGTCTGCCGGAGTTCAAAGCCGGTGCTTCGTTCGCGGAGCTGGGTCGCAAACTCTCCCCGCGACTGCCTGAGGAGTTCCATGCTCAGCGATATCCGTTCATCGCCCACGGCACCGGGCTGGTCGATGAGTACCCGTGCGTCAACTTCGAGCACCATCATGACGGGGAACTGGAGGTGGGGATGGTGATGAGCATCGAGTCCTACATCGGCGCGGTGGGCGGATCGGTGGGAGTCAAGCTGGAAGAACAAGTCGTCATCGGCGAGCACGGCCCCGAACTCATCTCCACCGCGCCGTTCGACGAGCGTCTGCTGGCCTGACGTCCTTCGGCCCTGCCCCCGCTTCTCTCGCCCGCGTGGGCATTGGTGGATCGGATCGCACTCCAGGACGCTCTCTATGTCGCGCTCGCGGCATCATTGGACGGAATCCTGGTCACCACAGATGGGCGCTTCGTAGAGGTGCGGCCGGGATCGTCGCCGTCGCCGACCCGGATTCGTTTGCGTGCACGCCTGAATCACTCTGATACTCCCGCGTCTCCGGCCCACACCGACCGCAGGTGAGCGATGTGTTGGGTCATCAGCACCCGCATCGGTTCGACCTGCCGGCTCAAGGCCAGGTCGACCATCTGTTCGTGCTCGACCGCAAGCTGCCCGAGTTTGCCGGCCTCGGCGAGAACCTGCAGCCCGTACAGCCGAGAACGGGCGCGCAGGTCACGGACCACCTTGACCAGCACCGGATTACCGTGCAGGGCCAGGAACCGCAGGTGGAACTCGGTGTCGGCCTCGATATAGGTGATCAAGTCCAAACTCTGGGCAGCCACCACGATCTGTCGCGCGAGCGGGCGGAGGTTCTCGACCGCGGCGGCGACCTCGCCGACGCAGCCTCCGGCGACCAACGCCATGGTGGGAATCTCGACCATGGCCCGGATCTCGGCCAGCGCGTCCAGTTCGGCGCCGCTCAGCGTCGTCGGTCGGAACCCCTTGTTGCGGACCACCTCGACCAAGCCCTCGCTGACCAGGTCGAGCATCGCTTCCCGCACCGGAGTGGCCGAGACCCCGAACTGCTGGGCCAGCTTGGGCGCCGAGTAGGAGATGCCCGGCCGCATCTGTCCGGTCACCAGCTGGGCGCGCAACGCGTCAGCCACCTGCTGACGCAGACTGAGCCGATCGTGGAAGTTGGGTAGCCGCAGCCGTTCGACCGGGCTGGAATCGACGTCCTCGGTTCCGTTCATGCTGGTGCCGGACCTCTCCGCGGAGCTGGCTCCATCGGACGCGCTCATCGCAGCACGAACCCGGGAGTGAGGGCATCGCGCTCGTCCACGGTGAACGTCGAGGTCCCGGTGGAGTAGGCCATGCCGGCCACCTCAGGCACCACGGCCGGCCGCCCGAGAATCTCGGTGGTGTGGGCCACGCGGCCGAGGAACCTGCTGCCGATGATCGAATCCTGGACCAAGACGTTGTCGGTCAGCTCTCCAGCCTCGGCCAGCAGGGCGATCCGCGCGCCGGTGCCGGAGCCGGAAGGGGAGCGGTCGACCTCCCCGTCGGCGAACACGGTCACGTTCCGCTGGTGCATCGACGACGAGTTGACGGCGCCGGCACCGACGGGCTCTGGCCAGTGGACCGACCGGTCGGCATCCAGCCGGTCGTACAGGATCGTGCCGTAGATGCCGGACAGCCGGTCGTCGTCGGGGTGGCGCGCGTGCTCGGTCTGGTTCAACGCGTGCTTGATCTCCCGCCCGATCGCGATCAGGTCTTGATAGTGCGCTACCTCCACGCTGAGCCCCACGTCTGCGGCGGGCACGCTGGCGTACAGGGCGCCACCGAAGGACACGTCGACACTCACCGGCCCTCGCGTCGTTCGCACCACGACGTCGCGGGCCAGCACCCAGCTGGGCACATTGACGAAGACGACCGAGGTCACCTGGCCGGCCTGGCAACCCACTCGAGCAGTGACCCGGCCGGACGGTACGTCGATCACCACGTCGGTCCAGCCGTCCGGGTCGGCCGTCACTCGCCCGCTCTCGACCGCCCAGACGCCCAGCGCGATGGTGCCGTGTCCGCAGGCGGTGGAGAAGCCGTCCTTGTGCCAAAACAACACACCGAGGTGAGCGCCGTCGTCGTCGGGCGGGGTGAGAAAGCACCCGTACATGTCGGCGTGTCCGCGCGGCTCGAAGCAGAGCAGCCGGCGGACCCGCTGCACCGCCGGGTCCTCGATGGCTCGGCTGCGCCGTTCGGCCACCGTGTCTCCGGGAAGCGGAGGGGTGCCGGTCTGCACGATCCGAAACGGCTCGCCCGCGGTGTGATAGTCGATGGTCGAGTACTGCTCAGTCATCGCTGGCCTCACCGGACTCGCTGATCTTCGCGGTCGGCTCGGCCGAGGCTGAGGCGAGCATGCCCAGCGTGATCGGCGTCGCGACCGGACGTGGGGGCGGTCGCAGAACCGGAGTCTCGCCCGTGAGTCGCGCGGTCACCAGGGCTGCGGCGAAGCCGCACACCCGGCCCTGGCACCAGCCCATGCCCACCCGGGAGA
>JAKDLH010000402.1 GCA_030452945.1 Microlunatus sp.
TCTGGGTGGTCGGCTCTGTCGTGGGCTTCTCGGTGGTCGGCTCCGCCGTCGGATTCTCAGTGGTCGGCTTCTCGGTGGTTGGCTTCTTGGTGGTCGGCTTCGCCGACGGCGCCCTGGCGGGCTCTCGCGTCTGGGTCGGCTGCGGCTGCGGCGCATAGGTCTGGTTCGGTGGTGGTCCGGAGTCCCGGTTGACGTACGCCGGCTCCTCGAACTGCTCGACCGGCAGGTCCTTGACCGCGGTCTGCATGTAATCGACCCAGGTCAGGGCCGGGTAGGTGCTGCCGAAGAAGGTGTTGTCCCCGGGGCGGGCGTACGGATCGAGGTCGGCGTTACAGTCGTCCCCGGCCACATACATGACCGCCGTAGAGATCTGAGGGGTATAGGCGACGAACCAGGCCGAGGTGATGTCGTCGTCGACGTCCTTGGTGCCGGTCTTGCCGGCTACGGGCCGGTTGAGGGTGCGGACGGTGCCACCGGTGCCTTGCTCGACCACGTTCGACAAGGCGAAATTCACGTCGCGGGAGACGTCCTTGGCGACCGCCTTCTTCTCCTCCGCGCTCGCCCGGTAGATCACCGTGCCGTTGGCGTCGGCGACCTCCTTCACCACGTGCGGGGCGACCCGGGTGCCGTCGTTGGCGAAGGTCGCGTACGCGTTCGCCTGGTCCAGCGGGCTGACCTCGGCGGTGCCCAGCGCGATCCGGGAGTTGAGGTCCCAACCGGCCCCCTTCGGGGCACCGACCGCTTCTGCCGTGTCCGCCACGAGTTGTGGGCCGTTGTCCATCTGGGTGGTCATGTCCACGAACGCGGTATTGATGGAGTCAGTCGCCGCCTTGAGCAGGGTGACACCGGAGCCGTACTGGTAGGAGAACTCGTTGCGGACCGGGGTGCTGTCCCCAGGTGGGGTGAAGGTGTTGCCGTTGAACCGGGAGTTCAGACTGAAGCCGTCCTCCAGACCGGCCGCGAGGGCGTACGTCTTGAACGTGGACGCCGTGGGCCGAGCCGTGGTGGCCCAGTTGCGGGAGTTCTTCACGTAGTCCGGACCGCCGTACAGGGCGAGCACCTCACCCGTCCCGACCTCCACGGAGGCGACCGCCGCATGCAGCTTGGAGGCCTTCTGACCGCGGGCGTCGGCGGCCTGCTTGGTGTTGGTCTGAGCCGCTTCGACTGCGGCGTTCTGGGCGGATTTGTCGAACGTGGTGGTGATCTTCAGGCCCCCGCCGCTGATCTGACTGGGCTCGAACCCGGCGTTGGTCAGCTCGGTCTCGACCATCTTGAGCAGGAATCCCTTCGGACCGCCGTACCGCTCGTTGATCTTGACCTCGGGGAATTCCGGCAGCTCGGCGGCATAGGTTGCCGCCTCTGCCTGGGTGATCGCGCCGGTCTCGGCCATCGAGGTCAGCACATAGGTGTAACGCTCGGTCAGCCGAGGAATGTTGGCCTCGTCCACACCGGGGTCGAGCTGGCTCGGGTTGTTGATCACACTGATCAGCACCGCCGCCTGCTGAACGTCGAGTTCCTTGGCGTCGATGTCGAAGTAGGCCTTGCTGGCCGCCTGAATCCCATACGCCCCGCGACCGAAGTAGATCGTGTTTAGGTAGTCGGTGAGGATCTGCTCCTTGCTGAGCTGGGAGTTGATCTTGGACGCCAAGAACAGCTCCCGGAACTTCCGACTGACGGTCTGCTCAGAGTTCAGGTACATGATCTTGATGTACTGCTGGGTGATGGTCGATCCACCTTGGACATCACCGCCACGCAAGATCACCCAGGCGGCGCGGAACATGCCCCGGATGGAGACGCCGCGGTCGGTCCAGAAGTCGCGGTTCTCGGCCGACACGGCCGCCTGCTTGACGGTGTCCGGGATCTCCTCGAAGGTCAGCGGCTGTCGGTTCTGAACCGCGAAGCTGCCGAGCTTGGACTTGCCGTTGTCGTAGTAGACGAACGTGGTCGCAGTCTGGAAGTCGGCGTTCGCGTTCGGCCGCTGGGTCGTGGCGTAGCCGTAGACCGCCAGCGCGGCGACCCCGATCACACCGGCCAGAACGACGACTACCAGGGCGAGGGCGATCCGCTTCGGCCAGGATATCTTCGTCGCTTTCGGGCCGGATTCGCCAGGGCGTGCCGCAGCCTTGCCGGTACTACGCTGCTCTGCCGAGTGCCCGTTGCGGGGCTCAGCCATAGATGTCCTCGACGGTCTTCTGCCGACGAGGCGGCTTGCGCTTCACCCCGTCGCCCAAGAGATAGGACAGAACCATGTGGTTCCAGTGACACTCCAAACACACCTCAACCACAACCACCTTGAACTCACCGAACTCGTGCGCCATCTCCTCCAGCTCGGGAGTCTTCTTGATCCGGCCCGAGTACTGGCCCAGCTGGTCCCCGAACACATAGCTGAGGTTGACCAGATCCGCCTTGGCGCAGACGGGGCAGGCGGTCCGACTCTGTTCGCCGTGGTGCTTGGCCGCACGGAGCAGCATCGGGTCGGCATCGCAGACCTCCATCCGGGCCAGTTTCCGCCCGGGACGCCGCAGCGTCTCCAGCGTGGAGCGTCGCTGCAGCGCGTAGTCGATGACCTCGCGCTGGGACCACATGCGAATAAGGGTAGACGCCCAAATCCGTCCGCGGAACGATCACGCGATCCGAGTGACGT
>JAKDLH010000403.1 GCA_030452945.1 Microlunatus sp.
CGGCCCGGTCCAGAGCGTCGGCAAGCGTGGCGTCCGGGCCCCGGGTCGACGCCTGGGGCCGGGTCAGCGCCGGTGCCAGCCAGGTGGCCAGGTGCCACAGCTCCCCGGGGCGCAGGAGTCCGGACCGGAGCATGGGGATGGCCAGGTGTGGCGCACGGATGGGATCGGCCACCACGCGAAGTCCTTCGGCCGCGCGCACCAGCACCCCGTCGTCGAAGCGGCGTAACGCGAGCTGGTCGAGATCGACCCAGGACCGCACCGCAGGATAGGCCGGGTTCAGCACCTGGAACTCGCTTTCCGCACTTCTCGGTTAGCTTTTGGCCCCCCACCCTTCGGCATCTGTGACGGTCTGAGTGGTGAGCGCTTCGAGTTCGCTGGTGAGGGCGCGTAGCTGGCGGGCGTTGTCGAGCCAGGGCTGGTAGCGGTCGAGTTGTTCGCGGGTGAGCAGCTTGGTGACGGTCTTGCCGTTCACGGTGCGGGTCCACTGCAGGTAGGGACCGTGTAGGTGGGGTGGGCCCTGGCCGCAGCGGCAGCCCTTCTTGCCGCAGCGCATCATTCGCTCGGTGATGGTGCCCGGTAGCGCCCAGTCGATGGTGGCGAGCTGGGCTGCGATGCGTCGTTGCGTCCGCTTGGATCGGGCGTCGATCTTGGTCAACTGGGTGCCGCCTTGCGTGTCGGTCGTCACTTCTTGCCTTTCAACGTATACCTTGAAAGGCGAGAAGGCAACCGATCACCGGACACGACACTGGGAGGCATGATGGAGGCCGGCATGGACACTGGGCCGTTCGAGTTGGACACGCAGGTGTTGGGTCCGCTGCCGGTGGTCAACACCTTCTGCGATCGGCTCGGCCTGCCCGCACTGCTGGACACCTACTTGCCCGCCGGCGACGCCCGCCTCAAGCTCGCGCCGGCCACCGCGATCGGCGTGGTGATCGCCAACCTGGTCCTTCACCGGGAACCGGTCTACGCCCTGGGCGAGTGGGCCGCAGGCTTCGACCCGTGCCTGCTCGGGCTCGGCCCGGGCGAGGCGGGGCTGCTCAACGACGACCGGGTCGGACGCAACCTGGCTCGGTTGTTCGACGCCGACCGGGCATCGCTGTTGACCCGGCTGGTACTCGACGCGATCGAGAACTTCGGTATCGAGACCTCCCAGCTGCACAACGACTCGACCAGTATCAAGCTGGCCGGTACCCATGCGGGTGCCGACGGCCATGCCCGTGGCGGCAAGACCACCGTCAAGGCGGCCCGGGGGCACTCCAAGGACCACCGTCCGGACCTGAAACAGCTGGTCTGGATCCTCACGATCACCGCCGACGGCGCGGTCCCGATCGCCTACCGCCTGGCCGACGGCAACACCGAGGACTCGACCACCCACATCGCCACCTGGGACCACCTGGTCGCGATGTTGGGCAGATCCGACTGGCTCTACGTCGCCGACTGCAAGCTGGCGACCCGCGAGAACATGGACCACATCGACCGCGCCGGTGGCCGGTTCTGCTCGATCCTGCCGGCCAGTCGCAGCGAGGACCGGCAGTTCCGTGACTGGGTCATCGACCACGACCCGGACTGGGCCCACGCGCACACGCGTCCGGCACGGCGCCACGACGACCCCGACGACGTGTACTCCACCGTCGAAGCCCCCTGGCCCTCCGCGGAGGGGTACCGGATCACCTGGGTGCACTCCACCGGCAAGGCCACCCGAGACGCCGAGACTCGTCGCGACCGGATCGGACGCGGGATCGCAGCCCTGGACGACCTCAACCAGCGCCTGGCCTCACCCAAGACCCGGATGAAAACCACCGTCGCGGTCGAAGCCGCCGCGACCGCCGCACTGGACAAGGCCGGCGCCACCGGCTGGGTCAGCTACGCGGTCACCGAAAAGACCGAGGAATCCTTCCGGCAGGAGAAACGCGGCCGCCCCGGCGTCAACACCCGCTACCGCAAGCACACCCGCACCCACCACCGCATCAACTGGGGCGTCGATGAAGGCCGGGTCAGCGCCGACGCCTGCTCCGACGGCATGTTCCCGCTGATCACCAACGACCAGCAGATGACCGGAGGCGAGCTACTCGCCGCCTACAAGTACCAGCCCAACCTCGAGAAACGCCACGCCCAGCTCAAGGGCACCCAACTGGTCGCGCCGGTCTTCCTCCACGATCCCGCCCGGATCGAGGGACTGCTGTGCTGCCACTTCATCGCGATGCTCCTCCAAGCCCTGATCGAACGCAGCATCCGCGATGCCATGGCCGACCACGGCCTGTCCGAACTCTCCCTCTACCCCGAAGACCGCGGCTGCTGCGCCCCCACCGCCGCACGCGTCCTGGCGATCTTCACCGGCCTGGCCCGTCACCACCTCCACGACACCGAGGGAAACACCGTGCAGACCTTCCAGCCCAAGCTCACCCACCTGCAACGACAGGTCCTCGACCTACTCCAGATCCCCGCCGACGCCTACCTCAGCGACTGACCGCACCACTCTCGACATGGGGGGCCAAAACCCGATCGAGAAGTGCGGAAAGCAAGCTCACTCGTTCGCTGCTGGCTGCAATCGGAAGCACCGTCGCACTCGTGGTCATCGCGCAAGTGGGCGCCCTCGCCGGGGCCGGAGGGTGGATGCCCCTGGCCGCGCCCGCGCTCT
>JAKDLH010000002.1 GCA_030452945.1 Microlunatus sp.
GACGGTCGGTACCGCGTCACCGGCCTCGCCCACGTCGGGATAGCCGAGCACCACCATCGCCTTGGCCTTGGGCACCGCGACCAGCCGCAGCTCGGCGTGCAGCACGGTGACCAGGGTGCTCTCCGAGCCGACCAGAGCGCGGGCCAGATCGAAATGGTTCTCGGGCAGCAGGGAGTCCAAGTTGTAGCCCGACACCCGGCGCGGGATCTTGGGATATCGGGTCCGGATCTCGCCCAGGTGGGAATCGCGGAGCTCGCGCAGCGTCCGATAGATCTCCGCCTTGCGTCCCCCGGCCGCGAGGATCTGGTCGTACTCGTCGCCGCTCGTCGGCCCCACCCACATCCGCAGACCGTCATAGGTCAGGATCTCGAGCCGAGTGAGGTTGTCCACCGTCTTGCCGTAGGCCTGCGCCGTCGAGCCGCACGAGTTGTTGCCGATCATGCCGCCGATCGTGCAGGTCCGGTGGGTGGCCGGCTTAGGGCCGAACATCAACCCGTGCTCAGCCAGCTGCGCGTTCAGGTCGTCCAGCGCGATGCCCGTCTCGACCACGCAGGTGCGGGCCTGGACATCGACCGCGATCAGGCGATGACAGAACTTGGTCCAATCGATCACCACCGCCTCGTTGGTGCCCTGACCGGCCAGACTCGTTCCCCCACCCCGAGAGAGCACCGGCACGTCGTAGTCCCGACACACCGCGATCGCGGCCACGGCGTCGTCGACCGTGCGCGGGATGACCACGCCGATCGGCACCTGCCGGTAGTTGGAGGAGTCCGACGCATAGGCGCCGCGGCTGCCCGCGTCGAAGCACACCTCACCGCCGACCGCCGCCGCTAGCGCGCTGGACAACGACGGGGCGATCTCGACGAGCTGCGTGGTCGCGCTCACGCCTCCTCCTCGGTATCGGGTGTGCCGGCTCCTCTACTTCAGACCCATTCCCTGTTCGGTCTCGCCCAAACGCAACGAGGACTCCAGCATCAACGCGTGGACAAAAGCCTGCGGCAGATTGCCCCGCAGCTGGTGCTGACGGACGTCGAACTCCTCGGCGAACAGTCGCGGCGGGCCTACGGCGGCTCGCTGACGCTCAAACCAGCGGTACGCCTCGACGGTGTCCCCGGCCGCCAGCTTGGCCAGGCTGACCGCAAACCCACACATCAAGAACGCGCCCTCGGCGTCGCCGAGCGGGAGCCCATCGGCCTGGTAGCGGTAGACGTAGCCGTCCTCGACCAGCTCGTCGGTCACCGCCCGCAGGGTGGCCAGACTGCGCGGATCGGTCGGGGAAAGCGCGCCCCGAACCGGCGGCAGCAGCAGCGCCGCGTCCACCCCGGCTCGGTCCGGGCGCTGCAGCCAGGCCCCGTCGTCGTCCAGACAGCGACGTGAGGTCTCGGCCATGATCGCGTCGGCCAACGCGCTGGCCCGGCCGGCGTGGGAGTCGCCTAGGTGGTCGGCCGCCGAGCGGAGTCCCGCCACACAAGCCAGCCGGGAGTGGGTCCACCAGGCGTCCTCGATCTCCCAGACGCCGGCATCGGGCTTCCTCCAGCGCTGCTCGATCAGGTCGACGACCCGGGTGGCGGCGGCGACGTCGTCGCTTCGCAGGTGGTCGTGGCGTCCGCTGGTGGCGTACAGCTGCAGGACCTCGCCCAGCATGTCCAACTGGAACTGGCCGCGGACCCAGTTCCCGACCACGTTCTGGCCTCCGGGGTAGCCGGGCAGGTCGAGGGTGTGCTCCTTCGGCGGGCGCTGGCCGTCGAGTCGGTAGGCGGGAGCCAGTCGGTCACCGTCGTCTTGGACTCTGGCTGTGGTGAAGGCGACCGCCTCGTCCAGCAGGTCAAGCGGCTGGTGGACGCCGTTGGCGATGCCGGCGTACGCCTGATCCCGGAGCCAGACGTAGCGATAATCGAAGTTGCGGCCGGCCTCCGCCCGCTCCGGCAGCCCCAGTGTCGCGGCGGCGACCATCCCCCCGCCGGGAGCGGTCATCCCGCGCAGTACGGCGTAGGCGTGCTGGCTGTCGTGAGGGGCGGCGGAATCCGCGAACTTCGGGACGGCGCTGGTCCAGGCCGACTCCGTCGATTGCCACGCGCGACCCGGGTCCACCGGCTCGCCGAGCTCTCGTGCACCGATCTCCAGCACCAGGTTGTGCCGCTCGTGGGGCGGAACCTCCAGCCGGAGTCGGAGCCGCCCGTCGTGGACCTCGGCGTCGCCAGCTCCAGACCAGCGGGCGCTCAGGTCACCGGCCCGCATGGTCCACCGGCCGGAGTCGTCGCGTCGCAGGTCCTGGCTCGGCTGGCGGCCGTAGTCGCTCCACAGGTCGAGGACGACGTCGACGACCGCGGGCCGGTCGAACGCCTCGACTCGGCGGAGCAGGACTACTCGGTCGCGGTCGCCGGGATAGGCGAGTGCCTCGCGGCACTCGATCGGGGTGGACGTGGTCACCCAGCGACTGCGCCAGATCAGCGTGCTCGGCTCGTAGCACCCTCCCCACACGTAGGTTTCGACCGGAGTCACGCCGTAGGTCCCCCGACCGCCGATCAGCTCGGCGAACACGGCGGGGGACTCCCACCCCGGGGCGCAGAGCCAAGCGACGTCGCCGCGCGGTCCGACCACCGCCCCTCGGTGGCCATCGGCCAGCAGGGCGTACTCGCGAAGCACGTGCGGTGAATACACCCGATTGGGCGGGTCAGTCTTGGCGGAGGCGTCCACGTCAGCGTGCTTGGCGTCGTCGGGCCACGAGGGTCAGCAATCCGTTAGTCAGGGCGACCGCCCCAGAGCAGAGAGCGACCCGGCGATAGCGGTCGCGGCCGACCGCGGCGAAGGCCACCATGCTGGCGGCGTGGGTCAGATCCACGACCGCCCACCAAGCCTGCCCGTGATTCGGCCAAACCGCCTCGGCCAGCCCCTGGGCAAGGTGGCGGCCGCCGAGCACGGCGATCACGCCAGACTCGGTCCCCGATGGCTGGTCGCCTTCCAGCGAGGTCCAGATGGCTGGTCCGCGAGTCAGCTGCAGCACGCCCCAACTCGCGCCGGCGATGCCGATGGCTCGGACCAGCGACCCACTCGACACGCTCATCGCCTCCGCGCCAGCCCGAGAAGGGCCAACCCGCCAGCCAGGACCGCGGCCCCAGCCACCGCCATCTGCGGGTAGCGCTGCGCGACCCACTGCTGGGGGCTGCTGGCGTGGGCGCGGTCGTCGAACGGTCCCCGGGCGCCGAAGTCGCGACCGTCCGGGCCGTCGGCCGGCTCCCAGAGGTTCTCGGGCTGTCCCTCGGTCTTGAGTTCGCCGGTCTGCTGGGACGCGAACCCGGTGCGACCGAGATAGCGATCCAGCAGGCCCGGCACGACGGCGTTGGCCATCAGTGTCACCACCGTGCTGGCTCCGACCCAGTATTCGCGCCTTTGCGGATGATCCGCTGCGTACGCCACGGCCCTTGCGGCGACCTCGGGTTGATAGATCGGCGGCACGGGCTGCGGGTGCTCGGGTAGACGCGACAGCACCCACGAGAACTGGGGGGTGTTGAGCGCCGGCATCTGCACCATCGTGACCTTGACGTTGCTCTTCTCGTGCAGGAGTTCGCAGCGGAGCGACTCGTGGAAGCCCTGGATCCCGTGCTTGGCCCCGCAGTAGGCAGTCTGCAGTGGGATGCCTCGGTAGGCCAACGCCGAGCCGACGTGGACGATGGTGCCGGCGTTGCGGATTCGCATCCGCTTCAGCACCGCCATCGTCGCGTAGACATAGCCGAGGTAGCTGACTTCGGTGGCTCGCCGAAACTCCGCCGGTGTGATGTCGGTGAATCGCGCGAACACCGAGGTGAAGGCCACGTTGACCCACACGTCGATCGGGCCGAGCTCAGTCTCGATCTGCTCGACCGCCGCTTCCACGGCATCGGCGTCGGCCATGTCGACCGACACGGTCAGGGCCTCGGCCCCGAGCTCGCGGACTTCGTCCTGGGCGGCTGCCAGTCCGACCTCACCGCGAGCGAGCAGGGCCAACCGATCGCCGCGGCGCGCGAACTCCCGCGCCGTGGCCCGACCTATCCCGCCACTCGCGCCGGTGATCACCACCAGTCGGCTCATCGGTCCACCTCCGTGGTTCTTACGTCGTAAACCATCATCTACTTATACCCGCAACGATTGCTTCACCGCAAGTACATGTGACATAATTCCTGCCGTTGTGAATCAGCCATCATGCCTGGAACCCACCTCGCCACCCGACGACGTCGAGGTGGTGATGCGGGCGGCCCGAGTCATCTCGGGCGTGGTCGCGGAGTCGGTGGCCCAGACCGGCGACGCGGTGACGATGCCGCAGTTGCGGACGCTCGTGCTGGTGGCGTCCCGACCCGAGGTGAACGCCAGCGCTATCGCCGCTTCTTTGGGGGTGCATCTGTCGAACGCGAGCCGGCTGTGCGATCGACTTGTCCGAGCCGGTCTGCTGCATCGTCGCCAGTCTGAGACGGACCGGCGCAATCTCGTGCTGACCTTGACCCCGGCCGGCGCCTCTCTCGTGGGCTCGATCATGGAACACCGCAGGCTGGCGTTCGCCAGGCTCTTGGCCCGCCTCTCGCCGCCGTGCCGAGCCGGACTCGTCACGGCCCTGGATGAGTTGTCCAACGTGGCCGGGGAGCCGGCCGAGATCGACCTGCGCTTACCTTGAAGCACCGCAGCCGTCTGCTCCGCCCGAAGCGCAGAGTCGACGGCTGCGCTGATACTCCAAAGCTGCTTCGAGCACCTGGTGCACACCGCGCTCCTCGACTGGATCGCCGTCAGGCTGCAGGCGCCACAGCACAGCGTCCACGACGCACGCCACGATCTCGGTCAACACGTCGGCGCGCTCGCCGGCATCGCTGGACCAGACCACGGCGTCGGTGATCAAGTCAGCCAGTTCGGGATCGAGCGATTGATTGTGGGCGGCGATTGTGTGGGCCGTCATAGAGCCTCCTCGCGGTTGTGCTGGTGGGGGAATACCCGCCCTCACATCGATCAAACCGACGAGCGCTGGATTTACGCTCGGCCAGCCGTATCTAACGTCTCGGGCAGTCAACGCAGGAGCCAGAGCCGACTGTTTGACCCCGACCCCCGCTGGCAGATCAGATACCCCCTCGAGCGCCCACCAATCACCGATTGCAAAGGAACTCTGACTTGAAGCTTCAGGTGACAAACTGAGCCGCGTGTTGAGTCTCGGCGTCGACGTGGGCACGACCAACGTGAAGGTGGCGCTGGTAGAGATCCGCGACGAGAACGGCGAGCCGGCGGCGCGGGAGCTTGTCGTGGCCACTGCTCCGACACCAGCGAGTGGCACCGACATGGTCGGCGAGGTGCTCAGGCTGGTGGCTGAGGTCGCCGAGACGTCGGACGGTCGGCGCCCAGATTGCGTCGGCGTGGCGTCCATGGCTGAAACGGGGGTGCCCCTCGACCACGACGACCACCCGCTGGGTGACATGATCCGGTGGGACGGGCACCGCGGCCAAACCGACGCCGCCCAGTTGAGCGCGACGTACGGCGCGGCCGCCTTGTTCGCCGCCACCGGTGTGCGTCCCTCCGGCAAGGCACCGTTGGCGGTCTGGGCGCAGTTGCGCCGCACCGATTCGCGCCGGTGGTCGTCGATGCGCCGTTGGGCCGGTGCGGCGGACCTGGTCGCCCTGGCCCTCACAGGGCGGCTCGTCACCGACCACACCTTGGCCGGTCGGTCGATGGCCTACCGCCTGGCCGAGCCGGGCACCGGGCCGGCCGACGGCTTCGACACCGACCTGCTGGCCGCGGTCGGATTGCGGTCAGAGCAATTGCCCGAGGTCCGACTTGCTGCGGCCAGTGCCGTTCCGTCCCGTCCTGGCATCGCTGGGTTGCGGCCCGGCACGCCGGTGGTGGTGGCCGGTCATGACCACCAGGTCGGTGCCTGGGCGGCTGGCGTACGCCAGCCGGCTGACGTGGCCGACTCGATCGGAACGGCGGAGGCTGTCCTGACCGTGTTGGAACGCCGACCCGACCCGGAAGCGGTGCGGGAAGCGGGGATGAGCCTGGTCCGAACCGTCGGAGGGGCCAGTGAGGCCCTGGTGGCGGGATCGTCCAGTGCGGGATCGATGCTGCGCTGGTGGATCGATCAAGTGCTGCGCGATCCCGAGATCAAGCCGAGCAAAGTCGATGCCCTGCTGGGCGCCGCGGCGGATCGGAGAGGTCCGGCCAGAGCGTTCGTGCTGCCCTATCTGCACGGCCGGCAGTCGCCGTCACCCGACGCCGCCGCGACCGCACGGCTGATCCCGGCGTCCGCTGGAGACGATCAGGTCGACCTGGCCGCAGCGCTGCTGGACGGCTTGAACCTCCAGGCCCGCTGGGTGCTCACCGTTCAGTCGGCACTGGCCGGCTATCGGTTGCGCGATCAACTGGTCCGGGTGCTCGGTTCCGCTGCCCGGGACGGGTCGCCATGGCTGCGGACCAAAGCGGCCGTGGGGCCGGCCCGCCTGCAGGTGGTGCTGAGCGCCGAGCCCGTGGCCGCCGGCGCGGCACTGTTGGCAGCGCAACGTTGCGGAATGGCTGACGCGGAGCTGCGGCTGCCCGACCGTCTGGTGGCCGACAAACCGCTGACCGCCTACGACGACGTCTACTCAGACTTCGTCGAGGCCGCCGAGCAGCGAAGTGCCTGACGAACTCGTCCCTGGTCACTGAAACGCCCACGCCAGATTTGTCGTCTGCTCTATCATCTGAGGTGATCTCGTTGGTCTCCGCCCTGTGTCCGCGGACTTGACGTCATGGAAGGTGGCGTTGATCGATGGCACGTATTTCTCCGGATGGCTACTCGTCGACCTACGCCAATCATGCCTTGTCCGGCGACGCGGCGAGGCTGGCTGAACTCGAACGAAAGGTCGCAAACCTGCAGGCGGCCCTGGAGTCGCAGCGGGTCATCGGCGCGGTGGTGGGACTGGTGGCCCAGAGGTACGGATGTACGACCGACGAGGCGTGGGCGTTTCTGGTTCGGCTTTCCCAGGACACTCAGGTGAAGGTGCGCGACATCGCACGGGTGCTGCACGACAGCTTCAACGGAGAAAGCCGCGAAGATGACGTCGAGCTGCTCGTCACCGTCACTGCTCGGCTGCCAGGTCGGCGCTGGTCTCCGGAGTGCTTGAGACCGTTATAGCCTGAGGTCGACGACGGCGGCATTCCGGGCTGCTAGGGCGAACGCTGGGAGGCCGGGATGAGCATCGACACCAAGGATCTATCGACCAGTCTGAGGCGACTCGCTGCGCTCGAGCACGACGCCAGCGGCGTGGTGAACGCCCTGCACGAGGTCGCTGAGGCCTGTGTCGACCTCTTCGACGTCACCGGCAGCGGCATCATGCTGGCCGACGAGCAGAACATTCCCCACTACGTCGCTGCCAGCGATGGTTCGGGACGGTTCCTGGAGCGAGCCGAGTCGAGTTCCGGCGAAGGCCCGTGCACGGAGGCGTTCGTCAACAATCGCGTGACGCACAGTGAGGACGTGACCGAGGACACGCGCTGGCCGAGGCTCGCCGAGGCGATCCGCGGGCACGGAGTCCGCGCCGTCCTCGGAGTTCCTGTCTGCCTGGGGGCCATCCCGGTCGGGACTCTCGACGTCTATCTGGACCACCGGCATGATTGGAACGACCACGAGCGGCGAGCTCTCACCCGCTACAGCGACGTGGTGGAGACCGCACTCGCCGCAGCGGTGCGCGCCCACACGGCGGGCGAGTTGGCCGGACAGCTCCAGTACGCCCTCGACTATCGGGTCACCATCGAGCGCGCCGTCGGCTACCTGATGGCTGCCGACGGCGTGGATGCGGTCACCGCTTTCAACCGGCTCCGGCGAGCGGCGCGAAGCCAGCGGACCAAGATCGGCGAGATCGCTCTACAGGTACTGGCTACCGGGCGATTGGGGGTCGCGGGTTCCTGAGGAGGGAAAGGCTACTGCCCGACAGCCCCGCCATACTCGTCGTCGCGGGTGAGGTGCTCCCGGAGTCGTCGCAGGGTGCGGGACAACAGCCGCGACACCTGCATCTGACTGGTTCCGATTCGCTCGGCGATGTCGGATTGGGAACGGCCCTCCCAGTAGCGCATCCAGAGCAAGTCTCGTTCCCGCTGGTCCAGCAGCCCCCAGGTCTGAAGGACGAGCAACCGCGCTTCACATCTCTCGAAGCCGGGATCGTCGTCGGCGGTGACGGCGATCGGCACCGAAGCGGCGTCCAGGGGTACTGTGCGATAGCCCTGGGAGGCTCTCCGTGCTTCTCGGATGGAGGTTACCGGCTCGTTCAGACTGTCGGCCAGATCCTGATCGCTGGGCACCATCTGGTGGTCCTGCGCGATCCCCGACCAATGCTGAGTGATCAGCACAGCGACTTGCTGGGTCTGGCGTGGCGGACGCACGACCCAGCCGTGATCGCGGAAGTGTCGCTTCAACACGCCGCTGATGGTCAGTCCCGCGTACGGCACGAACGGACCCCTGGCAGGGTCGTAGCGCCGTGCGGCATCCAGCAACGCTGAGCGCGCGACCTGTCGGAGGTCTTCGTCGTCTTCTCCCCGGCCGTGGAAGCGACGCGCGATGGCATCGGCCAACCAGAGGTGATCGAGGATGACCTGGGTGCTGTCCGCCGGATCGCACGACTCACCCTTGTCCGGGAAGGACCGCGAGGAGTGTGCTGACCGTGAGTCGCCGTGCCGAATAGCCATGGTGGACATGCGCGAACCTCCAGAACCACGTCAAAGAGGTGTGGCGCGCTGTTCGACCCACCGGCGACCGTCCCGCGGGATCGGTCTGTGCACACACACATTAGGCCGGTCGAGGTTGTCGGGCAAGGGTTTGCCGGGTGCGACCCCGTCCTTTCGACACCGTGGGGCCACACCAGACGACCCCGAAGGGTTGGATATGGAGAGGATGAGGCAGGCGAGTCGGACGACGAACGACAGGAGGTCATCGGATGAACAAGCTTGCGGACAACCGGGCCGGTGCGGCAGAAGCGGACGGGCGGCCGATCGCCCTGGTGGCGGGGGCGTCGCGTGGGCTCGGTTTGTTGATCGCCCGCGAACTGCATCACCGCGGCTATTGCCCAGTCATCACGGCCCGATCGGCGACCGAACTGGACCAGGCGGCACGCCAACTGGCGCGGGACGGCATTCGGGTGCTGACTGAGGTGATGGACGTGGCACGTCCCGCACAGGTGCAGGACGTCGTCGCCCGCGTCGAGGAGCAGACCGGTCCGATCGACGTGCTGCTGTGCGTGGCTGGAGTCATTCAGGTCGGCCCATTGGCCGCGCTGGAGCGGTCGGACTTCGTCGAGGCGGTCGACGTCATGCTCTGGGGGCCGATAAATACCGCACTAGCAGTGATACCGCACATGCGGCGGCGCGGTCGAGGACGGATCGGCATCGTGGCCTCGGTCGGCGGGCTCATCTCCGCACCCCACTTGCTGCCCTACAGCACCGCGAAGTTCGCCGCCGTAGGCTTTGCGCGCGGACTCCGCTCAGAGCTCGTCGGCACCGGAATAAGCGTCACCACCGTGACGCCTGGCTTGATGCGGACCGGATCTCATCTACGGGCCATGTTTCGCGGCGACGTCGAGCGGGAGTACGCCTGGTTCGCCACCGCAGCCTCGCTACCGGTCCTCTCCATGGACGCCGGCCGCGCCGCGCGCCGCATCGTGACCGCTGTCCTGCGCGGTCGGCCAGTGCTCCTGCTGACTCCGTTGGCCCGGCTGGCACCGCGGGTCGACGCCCTCACGCCACGGTTGGGCGCAGCCGTCCTGTCCCTGACCACGCGGCTGCTGCCGGCCTGGTCGCCGGAGTCTTCCTCGGTCCGGCTTGAGGGTCGTCAGGTCGAGGCCCGGCTGCCTCGGCCGAGGCGCGCCCGGCTGCGCCGACTCACGACTTGGGGACGACGGGCAGCCGAACGGACGAACGAGTAACCCGACGTCAATGTCGAGTCTGCGGCTGAGATGTTTGATCGAGCGACGGTAAGGGTAGATCTGGATCGGTCGCGTCGAGCCAGAACGCGGGCAGCCACGTTGAGGAGAGACCGTGATGAGCCAGCCTAAGCAGCAGCAACAGGTTCCCGGCATCCAGTCGGAGATGTCGCCGGTGCCGGATTGTGGCGAAGACAGCTACGTGGGGTCCGGGCAGCTCACCGGGAAGGTCGCGGTGATCACCGGGGCGGATTCCGGCATCGGCCGGGCGGTGGCGATCGCGTACGCCCGCGAGGGTGCCGACGTGGTGATCAGCTATCTGAGCGAGGACTCCGATGCCGATGAGGTCAAGCGCTACGTCGAGGAGGCGGGTCGACGGGCCGTGCTGATCCGTGGAGACCTGGCCGATGCTCAGCACTGTCGCGACATCATCGCGACCGCGGTCGAGGAGCTGGGGCGGGTGGACATCCTGGTGAACAACGCGGCGTATCAGATGACCCGCACCAGCTTGGAGGAGATCCCGGACGAGGAGTGGGATCGCACCTTCGACACCAACATCCGGGCGATGTTTCACCTGTGCAAGGCGGCGGTGCGGCACATGTCGCCGGGCGCCTCGATCATCGGCAGCTCGTCGGTGAACTCCGACATGCCGTCGCCCACCCTGGCCCCGTACGCCGCCACCAAGGCCGCCATCGCCAACTTCTGCGCCAGCCTGGCCCAGCTGCTGGGCGAGAAGGGGATCCGGGTGAACAGTGTGGCCCCCGGGCCCATCTGGACGCCGCTCATCCCGGCGACCATGCCGGAGGAGAAGGTGTCGGCCTTTGGCGGCGACACCCCGCTGGGTCGACCGGGCCAGCCGGCCGAGCTGGCACCGGTCTATGTGCTGCTGGCCAGTGACGCGGGCAGCTACATCTCCGGCGCCCGGATCGCCGTGACCGGCGGGAGGCCTATGCTGTGACTCCCGGCCCGTCTACTATCACAGCTCAGGAGGCGCGATGAGCGCGCTGGCGAAGGTCGTCTACCGTCCGATCGGATTGGCCGGCAGCATGCTGGCTGGCGCCGCCGCCGGAGTCGTGGTCAAACAGATCTGGGGGCGAGTGGCCGACGAGGACGACGCCCCGGACGCCCTCCAGGCGGAGTATGGGCTGGGTGAGGTGCTGCTCAGCGCCGCGGTCCAGGGGATGGTGTTCGCGGTGATCAAGGCGGCGATGGACCGCGGCGGTGCTCGGCTCTTCGAGCGGCTCACCGGAGCCTGGCCAGGGGACTGAGCCCGCCGCGCCGCGTTGCCGGCGATGTGTGGCCACCAACTCTGCGACGCCCCAGGGGGTACGGTCCGGTCGGAGGTGACAGGGGAGTGAGCGAGGCGTTTGGAGACCGGGGGGAAGCAGCCGAGGAGTCGGATGAGGCTTCGCAGGACGGTCGGCACGAGTCCGCGAACCAGCGGATGGATCGCAACTGGAACGAGCTGCTGCAAGAGCTGAGGGTGACCCAGACCGGAACCCAGATCCTCAGTGGATTCCTGCTCACACTGGCCTTCCAACCTCGCTTCGCCTCCTTGGACGGCTTTCAGCGAGGCGTGTACGTCACCATCGTGTTGCTGGCGGCGACCACGATCGTTCTGGGTCTCGCACCGGTCAACCTGCACCGAGCGCTGTTCCGGCAGCATCTGAAGTTATCGGTCGTGAGTTTCGGTCACCATGCCCTGCGACTGCAGCTGGTGGGGGTCGCGCTGATCGTGGTCGGTGCCGTGCTGTTGATCATTGACGTCGCGGTCGATCGCGCGGCCGCGCTGATCGCCGCCAGTGGTCTGGGGGTCATGATCGTGGTGGCCGCCGCCGTTCCCTCGATCATCCGGCGCCAATGACGTGCGGGCAGCGATGCGAGAGGTCTGGACGCGGAACGGGGGGTTCAGCCCAACAGATCAGGAGTTGTCCGCCACGTACTGTTCGGGCTCTTTATCCTTCGGCTCGACGCCCGACGCGGCCCGCTGCGACTCGAAGCGTAGGAAGTCGATCGCGATCTCGTGTCGCGTCCGCAGGTCGGTCTGCGTTCGGAAATCGGCGAGGTCTTGGCGCTCCTCCTCGGCCATGTGGTCGCTGTTGGCTATCCGACAGTCGATGACCGCCTTCCACCAGGCATCGCTGCCCGCGTGGTGCTTGGCCACGTCCCGGATCGCCTCACGGATCTCGTTGTGGTCCTTGATCGCATCTTCGACTTCTTCAGCGGCGTCATCGGCGTCAGCCGCGCCTTTGCCGATCTTCAACAAGCGTGGATAGAAGAACCGCTCTTCGGCCTCGGCGTGGGTCTCGAGGAGGATCTCCAGCCGCTTCCAGACCGCAGCGAGCGTCTCGGTGTCGGTGTGTCGTATTTCGTCGAGCATGGCGAACATTCGTCGTTGCTCGCCGTGCTGGTGCAAGATCACATCCGTTATGTCCACGGCGTTCCTTTCGTCGGGCCGTTCGTCGGCCGGTCCATGTTGTTGAAGATCAAGCTTGATGGGCAGAGATTCCACGCTCACCCGTGGTATCGCCCGTCACGCGACGCGGTACTGCTCGATGTCCGGCTCGCGGATCGCCAGCCCCGTTCCGGGTTGGGATCGGTCCGGGCGCAGCAATCCGCCGGCGTCGGGTGTGAGGACTCCGTCGAAGACGATGCGTTCGATGCGGACATGATCGTGGAAGTACTCCAGGTGGCGGAGGTGCCAGACCGCGACCGCGACGTGGGCGCTGACTTGCGGCGCGCAGTGCAGTGACAGATCCATGCTGCGCGCGTCGCAGAGTGCTGCTACGCGCAGCAACCCACTGATGCCCAGGCATCGGGTGACGTCGGCTTGCAGGCAGTCGACGGCGCCGGCGTCGAGCATCTGCTGAAAGTACGGCAGTTGGTAGCCATACTCGCCGGCGGTGATGTCCATCGCGGCCGGTCCGCGGTCTCGGAGCAGGCGCAGTCCTTCGAGATCATCAGAGCTGACCGGTTCCTCGAACCAGCGCACGTCGTGCTCGGCGTACCGTTGAGCCCAGCCCAGCGCCTGCTTGCGGGTATAGGCGCCGTTGGCGTCGACGAACAGCTCGGTGGCGTCGCCGATGGCCTGGCGCGCCACTGCCATCCGATGCGGGTCCTGCTCGGGATGACGACCGACTTTCATCTTCACTCGGGGTATCCCGGCCTCGACCCAGCCGCGCAGTTGCTCGCTCAGCTGCCGGTCGTCGTAGGAGGTGAAGCCGCCGCTGCCGTAGATCGGCACTCCCGGGTGGACGGCGCCGATGAGCACCGACAGCGGTTGGCCGGCCAGTCTGGCGTACAGGTCCCACAAGGCGATATCGGTGGCCGAGATCGCTTCTGCCACCAGCCCGGGTTTGCCGAGATTGCGGACCTGGTGCAGCATCTGGGCCCAGGTCGTGGTCGGGGTGAGCGCGTCGGCGCCTTGAACCAGATCAGCGAGTGTGCCAGTGATGACGGTGGCCGCCGCCGGTCCGGCGTAGGTGTAACCGACGCCCATCTGGTCCCCGGCGAACGCCTGGACGAGAATCATCGTGGTGGAGTCCCAAGCCAGCGTGCCGTCGGATTCGGGTGCGTCGGTAGGAAACCTGTAGACGGTGGTTTCGAGCCGGTCCACCGGCACGGTCTGGGAATCGGTCATAACCGTCTCACCTTCGAAAATCGATTCTGTGTTGTGGCTGGTCCGTGAGTGGAAACTCAAATTCCGGCGGCGTTGGCGTAGTACAGCTGGTCTTCGCGGTAGCCGCCCATGCCCATGCCGATGTCGGTGATGTCGGCGACGAACTCGATTGCCGCGATCCACTTGACCATTTTGAAACCGAGCTGGGTCTCGAGCCGCAGCCGGACCGGTGCGCCATACTCCACCGGTAGCGGGGCGCCATTCATGTCCAGCGCCAAGATGGTCTGTGGGTTGGTGGCCAGGTAGAGCGGGATGGTGTCGTAGAAGAACCCGTAGCGGCCTTGCGTCTCGGTCAGGCCCTTGTCGTCCATGGCATAGAAGACCACGTGCTTGGCTTCGGGCGCGAGCCCAGCGAGATCGAGGACATGACTCAAGCGCACCCCGGACCATTCGGCGACCGCGTTCCAGCCCTGAATGCAGTTGTGATCGGTGATCTGGGAGGTCTGGTCGATGTTGCGGAGGTCCTCCAGTGACAGCGACAGGGGCCGCTGGACCAGGCCGCCCACCGACAGCCGGTAGTCAGCGAAGCCGTCGGCGGCCAGCCGCTCGTACTCCTCGCCGGTGGGTGGGTATCCGTTAACCCGGAAGTAGGGGGAGATATCGCGGCGCCGGTAGTGCTGCCGGGACTTGGAGACGCGCGAGAGGACCCGCTCGAACGGGTTCACCATGAATCCGAGCAGTCGTTGGGTGCCCCGCTGATAGCGCAGCGACAATGCCGTGATCACGACGTGGAAGACCACGATCAAGAAGATGCCGGTCAGTCCGATCGCCAAAGCCAAAGTCTGGTTGGCGTTGAGGTCGGCCAAGACGATTCCGGCGAACTCCTTGGGCACGCCGTGGATGATCACCATGAAGGTGTGCAGCGCGGTGAAGGCCGCGAAGGCGACGAGACCCAGGAAGTGCAGGCTGCGAGCGCCCTGTCGGCCGCCGAACAGCTTGCCGTAGCGGGGGAAGCGGGCCAGCACGGTCGGTGACATCGCGGCCCCGGTGAGGATCTGGAAGGGGGCCAGCACAAAGATCACCAGGAAGTAGCTGAGCTTTTGGGCCGGTTCGAACGGCTCGCCGGGGATCTTGTCCGGGAGCTGGAAGTGCAGATAGGTGCCCACCGCGCGGATGGAGTCGGGCACGATCGACCAGTGGGTGGGAATCAGGTAATGCCAATAGCCACTGGCGAACACCAGCGCGACGTAGACCGCGCCGGTCATGATCCAGAATTGCACGGTCATGAAGTGCCAATGCCGTCCCAAACCCAGCTGCTTCCTGCCGGGCAGGGCAATCAGCGGCGACCAAGCCTCTTCCTCGTCCATCGCGGTCCACAGCTTGCGCGAGTCGGCGCCGTACATCTTCTTCGACAGCCGCAGCCATTCCCGCCCGGGCGGACAGTCCCGGTGCCAGTAAAGCTTTGGGAACGCGGAAAGCACCTCGAGCCCGGAGCGGGCCAGCAGCAGCAGGAGGAAGATGTTCAAAAAGTGGGTGACCACCACCCACCAGGGAAAGAACCCGCTCATCCGGGCTCCTCAGCCAACCGGTTGTCGGGCCGGGGCGCTGCCGGCGCGCACGTCCGGGTCCTCGCTCATCGCGCTCCCGTCGGCCATCCGTTCAGCTAGGCGGGAGGCCAGGGCCATGATGGTCAGCGCCGGGTTGGCTGAGCCCTGGGTGGGGCAGACCGATCCGTCGGCCAAGAACAGGTTTGGCACCGCCCAGAAGCGTTGGTTGGCATCCACCACACTGGTTTGCGGCGAGCTGCCCATCCGAGCGCCGCCGATCAGATGGGCGTAGCGGTTGATGGTCAAGATGTCTTGGGCGCCGGCTGCCTGGAGCAGATCGGCAATCTTGTCCGTGGAGTACGCGATGTTGGCCTTGTCGTTGTCGGACAGGGTGTAGTCCATCCGGGCCACCGGCAGACCGTACGGGTCAGTCTCCTCGGCCAGAGTGACCCGGTTGTCTGGATGGGCGAGAAGCTCGTTGAGCACCCCCACGGTGGCCCAGTGGTTGTAGTCGCGCATGTACTCCCGCATCGCCCGCCCCCAATGCCCGTCGGCCAGCACGTGCTCGGCCCATCCGATCGGCAGCGGGGAGACGGTCTGGATGGAGAACCCGCGCTTGAACCCACGGGTGTCGTCGGTTTCGTAGAAGTCCTCGCTGGATACTTCCGGCGGCGGCGCCTTGTACATGCGCAGTTCCTCGGGCCAGCGACCCGCGCTCTGGGTGGCTCCTTGGACCATCACGTAGCGGCCGACCAGGTCGTGGTCGTTGCCGAGCCCATGCGGGAACCGGTTGCTGACCGAGTTGAGCAGCAACCGCGGGGTCTCGATGGAGTATCCGGCGACCGCGACGAACCGGGCTCGCTGCAACCGCTCGGTCCCACCGGTCTCGGCCAGATAGACCACGCCGCGCGCCGTACCGGTCTCGTCCAGCTCGATCCGCGTGGCCATGCAGGTGGCGCGGATCTCCACGGCGTGGGCCAAGGCGTCGGGCAGATGCGTGACGTAGGGGCTGGCCTTGGCGTTGACCTTGCACCCCTGCAGGCAGTAGCCGCGGTAGATGCAATGCGGTCGGTTGCCGAAGGTGCCGTTGACGATTCCGACCGGCCCGACCCGTATCTCGATGCCCAACTCGCGTGCACCCCGCCACAGTTTGCCGGCGGCCTCGGAGATCGGGTGCGGGCTGTACGGGTAGGTGTGCGGATAGCCCCAGGGCCAGTTCTGCCCGGCCACCGGCAACTCCCGCTCGACGCGTTCGTAGTGGCCACGCAGGTCCTCGTACCGGATCGGCCAGTCGGCGCCGACGCCATCCTGGGTGAACGTCTCCAAATCCGAGGGATGGAACCGCGGGGTGTAGCCGGCGTAGTGCACCATCGATCCGCCGACGCCGCGACCGGAGTTGTTCTTGCCCAACTCGATCGGGTCAGCGCCGCCGATAACCCGCTTCTGGGTCCAGTACAGGTCGTGCGACCCGGCCTCGTCGGAAACCCAGTCCTGGTCCGGGTGCCAGAAGGGACCGGCCTCGATGATCACCACGCGCCACCCGCGCCGCGCCAGCCGCTGGGCCAGCACCGACCCGCCGGCGCCGGCGCCGACAATGACCAGGTCGACCTCGTCGCCATCGTCGTAGCGCCGCATAGTGGCTTCCCCGGGCAGCTGGCGCGAGTGCACGTCCAGCAAGAACCGGGAGTCGTTGTCGACCGGCCCGACCGACCCCTTCAACAGGTTGTGCCCCGTCAGCAGGCCGCGAAGGCGTCCGTCGGCACTCATGCTGTGAACTCCTGTGGGTGTTCGGTGACGACGGCGGCGGCGTCCTCTGAGGTGGCGCCGGGCCGTTCGAAAGGCTCCAGGACGCTGACCGGACCCATCCGCATGAAACCCCGCGGGTAGGCCGGTCCACCGAAACCGATCTCGTTCCACGCCCAGGGGTGGGAGTAGAACCCCGACAAGATCGCCCGCATGCACACCGACCAGGCCCGGGACACGTTCAACCGTTCCCAGCTGCCACCCGTCAGCGCGCCGTCGGCGAGATCAGCGATGATTCCCTCCTGGTCGCTCACCGCGCATTCGGCAAAGGACGTGTGGTGGCGGGACTGGGCGGTCTCCTCCAGCCCGGCCAACACCATTCGCCAGGTGTTCCGGTCATCGGGCATGTCGGCGTACTGATAGCCATCCAGCTTGCCGTCAGCGAGCTTGGCGTCGACCGACTCCGCGACCGGCACCCGCGGGTCGCGGTCTTGGGCGGTGCACACGTCACAGAACGCGCGCAGCGTCGGCTCTTGCTCGCCGGTGAAGAACCGGAGCCGTTCAGGCGGCTTCAATCGGGCTAAGACCACCTTCTTGGTGGCCTCGTCCCACGTGTCGACCGCGGTGAGCACGTCGAAGTCGGGATAGCGACCGATCATCTGCGGAGTCGTGCCGACCCGTTGCCGCGGTAGCCACGACGGATGCGGCGGCTGGCGGTCGGAGCGCAGGTGGGGCAGGTGCTCGCCCTTGTCCTTGTCGACTTCGTGGTCCTTGTCGACTGCGTGGTCCTTGTCGGCTCCGTGGTCCTCGCGGCCGCTCATCACTTTTCCCGGCGCAGCAGCGCGGCGAGCAGCCCCATTCCGCCCACCACGCACATCAGGCCGGGCGCCGCGATCGGGGGACCCATCGGCACGTTGTAGCTCGCCAAAGCCCAACCGCCGGGCTTGCGGGCCACCCCCCGGGCGTGGAAGTACTCACCGGCCAACCCGTTGGCGGTGTAGATCGCGGCAGTGATCGGCAACACTGTCTTGGCCCACCGCTTGCTCCACACTCCGACGATGCCGGCGATCACCACCGGCGGGGTGACCAGGATCGGTGACCACATCCACTTGTTGCCGAAGCTGGCCTTGTAGTGCTCGGCGAACACCTCCGTCGTGGTGACCAGAGCCGCGACCGCGGTCAGACCCGACAGGGACCGCTCGAACCGGCCGTGCTCGATGTTGGTGGTCATCCGGTCGATGAGGTGCACGACCTCACCGGGGCCAGCTTGGCGTCGGTGAAACCAGCTCATGGATACCTCCGTTGTGGTGGACACGTCATCCGAGACGAATGGCTAGTACCCGGTGAGTCGGCACCTATGCACCTTCGCCCCGTATTGAATCCCCCGGGCGCACACCGAGAACCTGGGCGTCTACGGCGCCCGCGAAGTTTGGAACGAGCTGAAGCGGGAAGTCGCGACCGTGGCTCGGTGGACCATCAGTTTGTCGCCGCCGCCCCGAACCAGCTGTGGGTGGCGGACCGGTCATGCCGACGTCGGCAGGAGAAGTCTCATGCCGACCGTAGGAATATGCCGATGTTCTGATTCGTCGACGTTGCCTCGGGGTATAGCGATCGGGAGAAGTCCGGTGCGCTGACCGACGATGACCTCCGAGGCGTGTGTGCCGCTGCGGAAGTTCGACATTCGACAGGAGTCGCTTTGATGAGCAGGATCGTCGTCGTCACGGGAGCCTCCGGAGGTATCGGACGTCGAGTGGCAGCCAGCTTGTCCCAGTGCCTCACGTTTGAAAGTGGTCGATGCGGCCGACCACCCTCGGCGACGCAAGTATTGGGTCGGAGCCAGCGCCGTCGGCCGCCTCTCATGGCGTGCTCCTCGTCGCCCCAGCCGGGACGCGGAGTCCGTCACACATTTGACACACACGTCGCACATCTAACACACACAAGGAGGTAAGGCATGGCCACCGTGAGCGACTTCATGATCGAGCGGATGCAGGCCTGGGGGGTGAGCAGGGTGTTCGCCTTTCCCGGTGACGGCGTCGGTGAGTTCGACGGAGCCTTGGAGAAGGCGCAGCGGGAGGGGCACGGGTTGGCGTACGTGCGACCTACCCACGAGGAGATCTGTGGGTTGATGGCGACTGCGCACGCGAAGTTCACCGGCGAGGTGGGGGTTTGTATCGCCACCAGCAGTCCTGGGGCGTTCCACCTGCTGAACGGTCTCTACGACGCCGCGAGTGACAACCAACCGGTGGTCGCCATTGTCGGCCAGCAGGGCTTGGCGTCGCTGGGGACCTTCAACCAGCAGGAGAACAACCTTGAACGCACCTTCACCGATGTCGCCTGCTACGTGCAGACCATCGTTACGCCGCAGCAGGCTCAGGCGGTGATCGACACGGCCTTCCGTACAGCGAAGACACGGCTGCAGCCGGCGGTGATCGTCTTCCCGCACGACGTGCAGGGCATGACGATGGAGGAGCCGGCCCGTGAGCACTGGGTCTCGCGCAGCAGCGTCGGCGCTCCGTCGCTGGACTTCGCCCCGCCGGAGCGTGATGTGGCGCAGGCGGCGGAGATCCTGAACGCCGGGAAGAAGGTCGGCCTGCTCGTCGGGCACGGCGCGAACGGGGCGACCGACGAGGTGCTGGAGGTGGCCCGACTGACCGGCGCCGGGGTGATCACGGCCCTGCGCGGCAAGCAGGTCGTTCCCAGCGACGTTCCTTACCACACCCAGCAGCTCGGCCTGCTCGGGTCGGCGGCCAGCTGGAAGATCAGCCAGGAGTGCGACACCCTGCTGATGCTGGGGACCAACTACCCGTACGGAGAGTATCTGCCGGAGACGGGCCAGGCGCGTTGCATCCAGGTGGATCTGAAGCCGGAGCACATCGGCCTGCGCTACCCCGCGGAGCTGCACGTGTGGGCCGACGTCAAGGCGTTCTTGACCGCGCTGATCCCACACCTGCAGCAGAAGGAGGATCTGGGCTGGCAGGAGTCGGTCGCCGACCGGATGCGAGAGTGGGACCGCGAGGTCGAGGAGCAGGCGATGGTCAGCTACGACCGGCTGAACCCCCGCCGGGTGTACCACGAGCTGAACCTCCGGCTGCCTGCGCAGGCGATCGTGACCTGCGACGCCGGGACCACGGCCGACTGGTACGGCCACCACATCCGGCTTCGTCGGGGCATGCTCGGCGACCTGTCCGGCCGCCTGGCCAGCATGCTGGCCGCCATGCCGTACGCGGTGGCAGCCAAGTTCGCCTTCCCTGAGCGGCCGGTCGTCTGCACGATCGGTGACGGCGCTTTCCAGATGCTCGGCATGAACGAGCTGATCACGGTCAAGAAGTACCTGCAGGACTGGGGTGCCAACCCGCAGCTGGTGATCGTGATCATGCACAACGACGACCTGACCCAGGTGTCGTGGGAGATGCGCACCGAGGACGGCAACCCGGTGTGGGACACCTCCCAGGAGGTAGAGACGGTCGACTACGCCGCCTGGGCACAGCTGCTGGGGTTCAAGGGCATCGCGGTCCGCTCCGAGGACGAGGTGGGGCCGGCCCTGGACGCCGCCTTCGAACATCGCGGCGTGACGCTGATCGACGCCCATGTCAGCAAGAACGTGCCACCGCTGCCCCCGCATGTGACCTTCGAGTACGCCAAGAACACCGCGCTCTCGCTGCTCAAGGGCGATCCGGAGGAGGGTTCGGTCGTGGTGAACTCGGCCAAGACGGTGATCGCCGAGGGGGCCGGACGGGTAAAAGACGCACTGCACCTCGGTCACAGCGACCAGGAGCGAGCGGAGCCGGCAGCAGCACGGGCAGACGACGAAGACGAGAGGTGAGACACGGTCGAGGTCACGGCGAGTGGGATCACCGGGCTGGGCTGGACCTACGGCAGCCCCGCGCCGGCGACCGTGGTCCGCGAGCACTTGCGTGATGTCGTGGTCGGGTCGGCGACGGATCCCGCAGCAGCCTGGTCGGCGATGTGCCGCCCCGTCGACGCCATGCACCGGCTCGGTCTGACCGAGGAGTGCACGGGTCGCTGTCCTGGCTGGTCCGGGCCACCTCCCTCGCTGACCTGGTGGACGCCATCTGGGCACACGTCCGCGCTGGTGGCCGGTTGGACCCGGCCACCGCGGACCTGGTGGCCCTACTGGCCGACCGGACCTGCCAACTGTGGCGTGTCCGCGAGTTGGTCGAGGCAGGCCAGCTCGCCAGCCTCCACGCCGACGTCGATGCCATCCGGGCCGAACTGAGCGTTGGGGCGGCCATCGCGGTGCAACGCACCGGCCATGACCCAGCGATCAAGCACTTGACCAGGCGCGAGACACCGACGACCGCATAACTGAGGATCAGCGCACGAAGACCGAACATCCCGGACACCCACCACACGACAACGAAAAGGGGCAACAGATGACATCTACACACGGACACAAGATCGCCGTCGTCACCGGCGGCACCGCCGGAGTCGGTCGGGCGACGGTGCGGGAATTCGCCGCCGCCGGCTATGACGTCGCGGTGCTGGCTCGCGGACAGGCCGGTCTGGATGGTGCGGTCGCTGACGTCGAGGGCGCCGGCCGGCGGGGGCTCGGCGTTCCCACCGACGTGGCCGACCACGACGCCGTCGAACGAGCCGCCGACCGGGTCGAGTCCGAGTTGGGCCCGATCGACGTGTGGGTCAACGTCGCCTTTCGTCGGCTCGCTCGCCTTCTCCTGGGACACCTCGATGGAGGAGTTCCGGCGGATGACTGAGGTCACCTACTACGGACAGGTGTACGGCACTCAAGCCGCGCTGCGGCGCATGCGCCCCCGCGACCGGGGCGTGATCGTCAACGTGTGCTCGGCCATGGCCTACCGGTCGATTCCGTTGCAGTCGGCCTACTGCGGAGCCAAACACGCCATCGTCGGCTACAGCGAGTCGGTGATGACCGAACTCGCCCACGAGCGCAGCAACGTCAGAGTCTGCATGGCCCAGCTGCCCGGCCTGAACACCCCCCAGTTCAACTGGAACCTGAACAAGATGGACCACCATCCGATGCCAGTGCCGCCGATCTTCCAGCCCGAACTGCCCGCCAGGGCCATTGTCTACTTGGCTGAACATCCCCGCCGCAACATTTGGGTGGGGGTCTCCACCGCTTACACCATCCTCGGCGAACGTCTCGCGCCGAAACTGCTCGACTTCTATCTGGGCCGCACCGGCGTGAAATCCCAGCAAACGCAGCGGGAGCTGCCGCGTTGGGGCTCCAACGTCTACGCGCCACAAGACGCCGACATCGATCGCGGCGCGCACGGCTCGTTCGACGACCAGGCACACGCCGACGACCCGCTGTTATGGGCATCGATCCACCGCGGCGCTCTGCTCGGTGGTCTCCTGGCTGTTGCTGCCGCCGGCGCGGGCTTGGCTACGGCGATCCGCAGAGTCCGGTGAGCAACCCGCCTGCCCGGCAACACTCGGAGCACCGTCAGGACCGAACCCGACCAGACCCGCAACGACACATCGCGGCGCTCCGCGCGAACGTGCTCGGCGGCCGCGGCCCGGACGCTTCGCAGACCGAGCTGGACGCCCACCAGCACCAGCGCGTCGTCATCGGTGGGGTGCCGGTCACCGTAGCCCGTGAACAAGTCGACTTGAACACCGCGCTCGCCAGGTCGAGCGTGGTCAACCAGGCGCGAGCGGACGCTGCCCGGCGCCTCGCTCAACTGACCGCCAAACCCTCATCGCCGACCACTCAACCAGCATCACGGGTCGCCGAACCCGCACCGCCGCAGCGGCGGTACCGAGGAACCGGCGTCGCGTACGCCTGGGTTCTGGGAGTGCTGATCGGCTTCGCCCTCGGCTCACGCCGGCATCGGCGCGGACAGCAGAGCCCAGGTGCGGTGCAGACGACCGGGGTCGAGCCTCAATCCGTAGACCACCTGCGCGCAGCACGATGAAGGGTCTGATCTGACCATGCGCCAGGGCGGGTGGACGCGCTACGCCGGGGTGGTGGTGCGGTTCCGCTGGCTGCTGGTCGTCGGCTGGCTGGGACTCGCGGCCACCGCGGTGGTGCTGGTCCCGGGTCTGTCCACCGGCGGGAACCTGCTGCTGCGAGCGGCCGTGCCGGCCGACTCGGCTGCGCTGGCTACCCAGGGCACGGCGGTGCGGGAATTCGGCGTGCCGGTGCTGACCCGGGTGATGGTGGTCGCGCGTGACCCGAGTGGATTGTCCGCCGACGCGCAGGCGCGGGCCCTTGAGGGCGCGGCCCTGGCCGATCTCGGTCGGCTGCCAGGGGAGTTGGCGGCGATCGCGGCGGCAGTCCCGGTAGTGAACACCTTCGAGCTGTTCCCGTCCGCTTCTGAGTCAGGCACCACGGTCGTGACGTATCTCTACTTCCGTCCGGATGTCTCGACGTTGGACCAGGTCCGCATCGCCGGGCTATACCAGCAGCGCTATCTGGCTCCCCCCGGTGCCGTGGGCGGAGTGACGGGCCCGTTCGCCGCCGAGTTCGCCCAAGCCGGGCGCATCACCGGCGCGCTGCGTACCGTCGAGTGGGCGAGTCTCGGCATCGTGATTCTGGTCATCGGGCTGCGTTTCCGCTCGGTCATCGCACCGCTGCTCGGGATAGCCGCCGTCGTCGTCAGCTATGTGTGCTCGACTCGGCTGCTGAGTCTGCTCAGTGCCGACGCCGGTCTCGGCTCTCCCGGCTACCTCGAACCCATCTTGGTGGTGCTGCTGGTCGGCATCATGACCGACTACGCGGTCTTCTTCTTGTCCGCGTTGAGACAGCGGCTGCAGCAGGGTGCCGCTCCGGAGGAGGCCATGCGGGGGGCCGTGAACCAGACCGCGCCGCTCGTCTTGACTGCCGGGGTCGCGGTCGCCGCCGGAGTCGGGACGCTGACGCTGGCCCGGCTGCCGATCGTGAGCCGGCTCGGCCCGGGCATGGCCATCACGGTTGTGGTGACGGTGGCGGTCGCCGTCACCGGTCTCACGGCGGCCATGGCCGTGCTGGGGCGATGGAGTCTGTGGCCCAGCCGGGAAGCTCGCAAGGGTGGCCGCCCCCACGCGACCGCGGCTCGGATCGCCGGAGTGCGGGTCCGGCTGTTGTCACTGGTGGTCCGTCGCTGGGTCGCCGCGATCGTGGTCCTACTCGGGGTGGGCGGACTGGCACTGGGCGCTTGGCCGCTGCTGCACGCCAGACTCGGATTGAACCTGTTCCAAGATCTGCCGACCGCCGCGGCGCCGGCCCAAGCCGCGCAGGAGGCGTCCGCCGGATTCAGTCCCGGCATCGTCGCGCCGGTGGAACTGGTGGTCCAACAGCGCGGCATCGCCTCTGATCGATGGGCGCTCGATCGACTCCAGCGAGAACTCGCGACGACACCGGGCGTCGCCGGGGTAATCGGTCCGGCCGACCAGCCACTGACCGGCCGGTACGGCCTGGCCTTCGCCCCTGACGGCGGCGCCGCTCGTTACCTGATTATCCTTGCCGACCAGCCGTACGCCGCGCCCGGCATCCGGGCGGTGGAAGACCTGCAGCGGCGCGCCCCGGTCCTGCTGGCCGACGTAGGACTGTCTGGGGCGCAGGCCACCTGGACCGGGGACACCGTGCTGGCCGCCGAGATCACCTCGCAGTCTCGCCACGACTTGCTGCTCGTCGGGGGCGTGGCGCTGGCCGGCTTGCTGCTGATCCTGGTCCTCTTCCTACGAGCCTTGGCGGCCCCGATCGTGCTGCTGGTGCTCAGCACGCTGGTGGTGCTCACGACGCTCGGGATCACCAACCTGCTGTTCGGCGGCGCGTCGGGGCTGACGTTCTACGTGCCTGTCGCCGTGCTGGTCCTGTTGCTGTCGTTCGGCTCCGACTACAACATCTTCCTGGTGGGGCGGATCTGGGCCGTGACGGGAGAGGGTGCCGACATGACGGCCGCGATCCAAGAGGGTGGACTCAGCGCTTCCCGGGTCGTCGGCGTCGCGGGCCTCGCGCTTGCCCTCACCTTCGCGATGCTGGCGTTAGTCCCGCTATCGGTCTTCCGGGCGCTCGCCTTCGCCATGGTCGTCGGCGTCCTCCTGGACACGTTCGTGGTCCGCGCCGCGCTCGTACCTGCCGCGCTGACGCTGCTCGGACCACACGCCGCCTGGCCGAGCCACCGACTCCACCGGTCAGCGGAGGAGCAGAGTTCAGATTCCCACGGCTGAGTTGGGCACGCTGACCTGCGCGGGTCCTGGGTTGGGCCCGGCGCCAAACTGGCGGTGTCGTCACGACGATGCTGTGGTGCTGTCCTGGCTGTCGCCGTCCTGCTCAGCGTCGGCCACGGTCAGGGGCATGGCGATGTCTTCCAGGGTCGCTCGTTCGGCTTTGACACCGAAGAAGATCTCGACGACTCCGGCCAGGGCCATCACCGCGGCGCCGATGAAGAAGGCGATCGAGACCAGGCCCCGGTCGCCGGATTCAATCAGATCGCCGAACAGCAGCGGGCCGCTGATGCCGCCGACGGCGGTGCCGATGGCGTAGAAGAATGCGATCGCGAGGGCTCTGGTCTCCATCGGGAAGATCTCGCTGACCGTGAGGTATGCCGCGCTGGCGCCGGCGGAAGCCACGAAGAAGCACGTCATCAGCACGGCCATGAACAGAGCCAAGCTGTCGGATCCGGACAACAAGATGATGGCCAACGCCACCGCGATCACGGCTGATCCCAGGTAGGTGCCCGAGATCATCGGTTTACGGCCGACTGAGTCGAACAAGTGGCCGAGCAGCACCGGCCCGGCGAAGTTCGAGACGGCCCACAGTGCGATAAACCAGGGCACGGTGCCGGAGGAGACGCCGTAGAAGCTGGTCAACAGCGTGCCCAGATTGAACGTGACTCCGTTGTAGAGAAAGGCCTGGCCCACGAACAGGGCAAACCCCAGGATGGCCCGCTTCGGGTAGAGCTTGACCGCGACCTTGGCGATCTCCCGGAACGGGATGGCTTTGCGCTGCCGCACCGTCAGCGATCCCTCCGCTTTCGGTAGCTCCTCACCGGTGTCCTGCTCTATCGACTCCTCGATCCCGCCGACGATCCGCTCAGCTTCCTCCTCCTGGCCGTGGATGAACAACCAGCGCGGGCTCTCGGGCACGTTTCGGCGCACGAAAAGAACGGCGATACCCAGCACGGCACCGATCCCAAAGGCCAGGCGCCAGCCCAGGTCCATGGCGAATAGGTCGGTGTTGAGCAACAGCACCGCACCCAGACCGCCGGCGGCCGCCCCGAGCCAGTAAGAGCCGTTGATCACGAGGTCGACCCGGCCGCGGACGCGGGCCGGGATCAGCTCGTCGATGGCAGAGTTGATGGCCGCGTACTCCCCACCGATGCCGGCGCCCGTGAAGAACCGGGTCAGGAAGAAGAACCACGGGGCGAAGGAGAAGGCCGTCGCGATGGTGGCGGCGAGGTAGACGACCAGCGTGATGATGAACAGCTTCTTGCGCCCGAATCTGTCGGTGAGCTGTCCGAAGAACAACGCGCCCAGGCAAGCACCCGCGATATAGATCGCCCCGGCCAGGCCGATCTGGGCTGCGTTGATCTCGATGCCGCTGCCGGCTTCGGTGAGGCGTGAAGCGACGCTACCGACCATCGTCACCTCGAGACCGTCCAGCACCCACACGCCGCCCAGCCCGAAGACGACCCGCCAGTGGAACTTCGACCATGGCAACCGGTCCAAGCGGGCCGGGACCTGCGTGGTGATGGTGCCCAGCTGGATGTCGTCTGCGCTCACGATGGCGCCCCGTCCTTCCAGTCCTTGATCGTTCGCCACAGTCGCAGCGGCAGCAAGCCGATCAGGGGAGCCCTGCGCCCGAGATCGCTGGAGTCACGCCGGTCGAACGCCCGGGCGTACCGCGCTGCGTCCTCCGCGCTGGAGTAAGTCTTGTCGCCGCCAGCGCCGCATCCGCGGCGGCACTCCCACCGCATGAGTGCTCCGTCCGCGCTGAAGCCGTAGTCGTGACCGAAGACCTTGCACCCCAACCGTTGTGCTTGATCGTGGTTGCGGTCCAACGGGTCGCGCATCTGCTGGCGGGCCGGTCCGACCCCATCTCGGCTGTTCATCACGTTCGCCCCTGTCATGTCCGGTCCCGGGTGCGATGCGTCCCCGCTGGGCGGTCGCACTCGGGTCCTACCGTCGAAGATCTCTATCCGTGGTCTCCGCTCTTGCCCGTCGGGAGTCTCAGAAAAGTTTGTCTGTTGCGAGACTCACGACGGGAGTTGCTTACCCGGTCGCATCCTCCGCAAACGAGGTTTTACCGGCTGAATTGTGGGTGGCTGGCGAGGCGCGGGCAACCCGGCCGAGTCGGAGCACTGAGGCCGGCGGCAAGCCCGTCCGCTACGATCAAACCCACAAAACCCGTGACGCGCAGGAGGTGCCAGAACCCATGGCTCATGATGCTTCGAGCGCCGTGGCCGGACCCTCGCGGGTCGCTCTTCGTGCCGTTGCGTTGACCATGATGCTGCTGGGAGCGTGGCTGCTTTCCGGCTGCGGCACGACCGGGCCGGTGGGACCGGCCCCGGGCAGCACGGCAGAACCGGAGTCGGCCAGCCCCTCCTTTGATGGGGTGAAGATCGAGATCTTCATTGACGCCCAGTCGGTGACCCCGGTCGACAAGCAGATGCAGATTGCGACGGGTCGCCCGGTGATGCTGGTGATTCGCACCGACCACGACGTAACTCTCCACCTGAAGGGCCCCGAGCTGGACCGGTCCGTCTACGTCGAACCACTGTCTGTCATCAATTCGGCGTTCGTGGTCGACCAGCCTGGCACCGTGACGATCACCTGTGAGGATCCGGTGGCGACGATCGCCACTCTCACCGTTGCCTGACCGATGTCGCCGGGCACCTGCCTGGCGGGCGGGTTCAAGCCAGCGATGTTGCTGACCGGAGTAGAGCCGGGAACTCGCGTGTTTGCGGTCCTGGTCGCCGGGGTAATGACCACGACGACGTAATCCGGGACGACGTACTTGACCACGCGTGAGTGAGTGACTGCTGTCGGGTCGGCCCAGACTCCGGTCCGTGGCCGGCATCGTGGCGACGGCGGGATCGCCTCTGTCAAATGCTCAGATCAGGAGGAGGAAGGATGATCGACCAGACAACCGGGGAGACCGGCGCATCACAGCCATCGGGCAGGGACGGCGATCCCGGCAGCGGTACGAGCGAGTTGCTCAGCGCCCTAGGTCAAGATCTGCGAGCAGTCCTGCAGGAGGAACTGGACCGGCTGCGCGGTGAACTCGGTGACAGTCTGCGCGACGGCAGGCGGGCCGCACTGCTGTTCGGTGGGGCGGCCGTGCTCGGCGCGTTGGCCACCGGAACGTCGGCCGCCTTGGTGCTGCGGGCGTTGAGCAGCTTTCTGCCGCGTCCTCTGGCTGCTTTGGTGGCGACCGGGATGTACGGCGTAGGTGCGGCCGTGCTGGCGAGGCAAGCGGTAGCGGAGGTTCGCCGCGCTCAGCAGTCGTTACCCAGCCGCTGAGTCTGCTCGTCGGAGAGGCGGGCGCAGGTTCGGACCGCAGGTGAAGTCGCGACCGTGAGGGGACCTGAACGATGCAATGGGTGACGATTTCCTGGTTAGGTGCGGTCGCCGTCGTCGCCAAGGCCGTGTTGATGTACGCGACGGCGCTCATCGGCCTGCGGCTCGGACAGCGACGCACTGTTGCGCAGTTCACCATCATCGACTTCGTCGCCGCGGTGTCCGTGGGCGCGATCGTCGCCCGCACCGCTGTCGCCCAGGATCAGTCCTGGGAGGCCGGAGTGATCGCCTTGGTCGCGATCCTGGCCGCGCATCAACTGGTCAGCAAGCTGCGCTTTCAGCCGTTGTTCACCCACTTGACCGATCATCGTGTTCGCATCCTGGTGGCGAACGGACAATTGCAGCGACGTGAACTCAGCCGGACCGGAGTCACCGAGACGGACCTGTTCGCCGAACTCCGGCTGCGCGGAGTCTTCGACCTGGCCGCCGTGCACTTCGTACTGTACGAAACCAAAGGCGGGCTGACCGTCGTCTCCGGCGACGATCCCGCCGACGCGCCGCTGGTTCTCGCTGGTCTGGCCGAGGCGCGGGCGCTTCCGGCACCCCTTCCAGATTCGAGCCGACGACCTCGCCGGGATCGCTGAGATGGTAGATGACCCCGCGGCTGCGGTCCTCGGCCCAGTCCTGCACCACGTAGTCGTAGCGGTGGCCGGTGCTCTGCTGCCTCAGATCGTGGCGACCGAGCCCGAGTCGACTCGGTAATTGGAGCCGTTGACGAAGCTGGCCCGGTCCGAACACAAAAAGGCGATCACGCTTGCGACCTCCTCCGGCTCACCACGACGCTTGAGTTCCATGTACGGCCGTTCTTCGTCAAGGAAACTTTCGATCGCTTCGTCGACGGTGCTGTCGCGCTGGCCGGCACGCTTCTCCATCATGGCGTCGGTCATCGGGGTGTGGATGAACGCCGGGGAGACGGTGTTGATCAGCAGTCCCTCTTTGGCGTAGCTGCGCGACAGTCCCTTCGCCATGGCCAACACGCCGGCCTTGGCCGCGCAATAGGGGAGCTCATTGTCGTACGGCTGCAGCGCGTCTTCACTGCACAGATAGACAATTCGTCCCCAGCCGCCCCTGCGTAGGGCAGGCAGGAACGCCTGGGTGAGCCGGACCGGCCCCAACAGGTCAACCTCGATCGTGTTGACCCAGCCCTCGTCGTCGATCTCGTGGAACAGACCCTGGGCGCCGGTGATGCCGGAGGACTGGACCAAAATGTCGATGTCGCCCACCGCGGCTTCGGTTTGCTCCCGTAGCCGCGCTACCGAGTCGACATCGGAGACGTCGGCGGCGAACGCGAAGAGTTTCCCGTCGGCTGCGCGCAACTCCTCGGCCGCCCTGTTCAGCTTCTGCTGGTCCAGATCGGAGAGCACCACGATGGCGTCCTCGGCCAGCAATAACCGCGCCGTCTCCGACCCGATGCCGCCAGCGCCGCCGGTCACCAGCGCGACTTTATCCTTGATGCCGAGGTCCATGAGTGTCCTATTCGACGTCCAGTCGTGGTTCTAAGATACAACGTAAAGTCATTCTGGAACCGGCCGGGGTGTGCGCCGACAGCAAAGGACAGGCATGCCGACCTTCTTGACCGGAGACGGGGTCGAACTGAGCTTCGACGACACCGGTGAGGGTCCACCGCTCGTTCTCCTGCACGGTTGGGGGTTCAGCCACCGGTTCTTCGACGGCGTCGCCTCCCGTCTCGCTCGTCGCTGCCGCGTGGTGGCGCTTGACCTACGGGGGCACGGTGACTCCGGCGTCCCGCCGTATCAGCCGCGGGTGGCGCGGATGGGGGCGGACCTGCGCGAGTTGATCAATGACCTTGATCTCGACGAGACGATCGTGCTCGGCTGGTCGCTTGGCGCGGCAGTGGCCTGGAGCATGCTGGAGAACTTCGGTCGGCAACGCATCGCCGGCGGGATCTTCTGCAGCCAAGTACCGTGACAGTACCTGGCCGAAGACTGGCCCTGGCATCACGCCCAATGCTTCGATGACGTCGGTCTCGCCCGATTTCAGGGCCGAGTCAGCCACGAGTTCGACACCATGATCAACCAGCAGGTCGATGAGATCTGCGCTACCCCGGTCAGCGCAACCGACAGGGAGCTTTTCGTCACGGAGATGGCGAAGTGCGGGGCAGACGTGCGTAACGCGATCATGGCCGACCACACCCGACACGACTGGCGCGACTTCCTGCAGCAACTGCGGTTGCCTTGCTTGATCATGGCAGGCCAACAGGATCAGGCCTACGACTGGCGTGGCACCGCCTGGATCGGTGAGCACGTCCGGGGAGCGCAGACCGTACTGTTCCCCGACAGCGCCCACGCGATCTTCCACGACGAGCCGGACCGCTTCGTCTCCTCGGTGCTGAACTTCGTCGAACACGTCACCTCGACACCGACGGGATCGGCTCGACCGGCCCCCTAGGCAACTAGCCCGTTGACCGCCCGCTCCAGTCCAGGACGAAGCCGCCAGAACGCACTGCTCGTCGAAACAGTCGGTAGGAGACGAACAGACCCACGAGGAACACCGGCACCGACAACGCGGTGGCCAGTGGCACGGCCACGGTGGTCGAACTGGTCAGCAGTAACACCAGCGTCACGGTGGCGTTGACGGTCAGCACGCCGGCCCAGACCAAGGAGATGTGCGTGAAGAACCGGCGAATCACCGCGGCCGCGAGGAAGTCGTCGGGCAAGGGAACGAAGTCGGCCGTCAGCCGCTCGATCAGCGGCATTCGCCAGCCGGACGTGACGAGCAGCACCAGCCCGAACACGTACGTGGCCAAAGTCGGCTGCAGATAGAACACGACGGCTGATCCCGCGGTGGCGGTCAAGCCGATCTGCACTGCGGCCAGCCCGGTCGTGGCCAGCAGCAGCGTCGACGGTCGACCACCTCGCACCAGGTGGACGGTGACGGCGAGCACCACCCAGCCGGCTGCCGACAGCAGACCAGGCCACAGACCGAAGAGCTCATCGACAGCGTAGAACACGGCCAACGGGATCAGCACCGCCTCGGTGAGGTGCAGGACGACCCGACGGGCCAGGGCGGCCGGCGCGGGCATCGCCACCACCTGTCGGCCGGGTTCGGTCACGAGTCGGACGCCGAGGGCCGTTGCAGGCGGGACCGTAGCCACTCCCACAACCGCGACAGCCGGGACGGCTGCACCGTGGGGACCGCTGACGGTCGCCCGTTGATCGGGCCCCACGCCGCCCGCAGCGCCGCCGTCGTGGGCACGGCCAGCAACGCCCCGGCGACTCCGGCCAAGAAGGTTCCCAGCGTCAGTACCAAGATGATCGCCAGCGGATGCAGCCGGACGTAGCGGCCGACGATGAACGGCTGGAGCACGTGGGCCTCCAGCTCGTTCTCGATCAACAAGGCGGCCAAGACGATGACCGCAGCCACCAGCCCTTTGGTGCCCAAGGTGATGATCACCGCAATGGCGCCGGCCACGAAGGCCCCCACCAGCGGTATGAAGCTGCCCAGGAAGACGAGCAGGGCCAGTGGGACGTATAGCGGCACGCCCAAGAAGAACAACACCGAGCCGATCACCACAGCGTGAATGCAGGCGATGATGAACGTTCCGTGGACGAATCCGGTCCACGCCACCCAGGCGGCCTGGCCCGCCTCGTGCAGCCGATCGGCCGTCGGCGCCGAGAAGAGGCCGCGCAGCCAGTCCCAGACTCGTTCACCGTCCCAGAGCAGGAAGATCACCACGAACAGGCCCAGCAACAGACCCACCACGAAGCGCAGCGTGATTTCGGTGGCGCTGACCACCGTGGTCGTCAGGCCCTGACCCGCCGACATCACCGAGTCCTGGACCCGCTGGATGAGCTGGTTCACCTGGTCGGAGTCGATCGGCAGGTGCAGCTGCGCCAGCCGCTGCTGTACCGCGTTGATGGAGGCGGAGAACTGGTCGACCAGCTCCTGGAAGCGGCCGGCCACGCTGAAGCCCGTGAGCACGCCGATGCCGACGATCACCGCCAGCAGGACCAGCACGCTGAGAACCGCGGCGATTGCTCGAGGGATCCCGAGCCGGCGCAGCCAGGAGTCCAGCGGCGTGAGCAGCGCCACCAGCAGCAGGGCGACCGCGCACGGCACGATGACCACGGCGATCAGCGAGAGCAGCCGGGTGCCCAACCAGATGCCCATGCCGATAACGATCAGTCCAAAAACCCAGCACACGACGGCCACGAACCGGCGCGGCAGGAGTCCGGCGATCAGGTCGGGCGGCGGCTCATCGGCTCCACGACTCGGATCGACTTCGTCGGCGATGACATACCTCCCTTCGGCTAACTATTTGCTACCCGGACAGGTCCGGCCCGAAACTCCACAAAGGAGTCCGCTATCGCGCGTAAGGTGCGTTAACCGACCACAATCTGGGTAGAACGGGAGTAGCTGGACAGCAGGGGAAAGGGCCGCGGCCGAGAGGGGACCATGACTGACCGAGCCGGGACGATCGGCAGCGGCGAGTCTCACCGGGTTCTGGTGGTGTCGGCCGACATGGGCAGCGGACACAACGCGACCGCGGCAGCCCTGACCGAGGACATCGATCGCCGGTGGCCCGGCAGCAGCGTCCGACGGGTCGACGCGTTGGACCTGATGGGGGTGGGACCGCTCTTCCGCCGGATCTACGTCGGCAACGTCGAGCACACACCATGGCTGTACGAGTTCTTCTACGCCTCACTGTGGCGGCATCGATGGTTTGCCGAGGCCTCGAAACGGTTCACCGGCACCTGGTGCGGTCGCCGGCTGGTACCGATCCTGGACGAGTTCGACCCCGATCTGGTGGTGTCCACCTACCCGCTGGGCAGCTCAGGACTGGCGTGGCTGCGCCGCCACCGGGGGCTCTCGGTCCCGACCGCCGCTTGGGTGTCGGACTTCTCGCCCCACCCGTTCTGGGTCTACCGCGACCTCGACTTGAATGTTGTGCTGCACGAGGTGGCGGCGGTCACCGCCCGGGCCGCCGAGCCGCAGGCGCGGGTGGTGGTGGGCCCGCCGCCGGTGGTCGCCGCCTTCTGCACCGGCGAAACCGGCTTGACCAGCGAGCCCAACCCGGCCGTGCCGAGCCCGTCGACCCGCCCCACCACGCCGTCCGCACCGGCGAATCCGGACCCGGACCGACTGAAAGTGCTGCTGTCCTGCGGCAGCTACTCGTTCGGGGACACGCTGGGGCTGGTGCGCAGCGTGGTGACCGGCTGCCCTGACGTTGAGCTGATCGCGGTCTGCGGTCGCGACGCACAGACCCATCGCGCGCTGTTGGACCTGAACTGTCCGGCGGAGCGGCTGCGAGTGCTGGGCTGGGTGGACGACATGCCGTCGCTGGTCCGGCAGGTCGACCTGATGCTGACCAACGCGGGCGGCGCGACCGCGCTGGAGGCGCTGGCCAGCGGGGTGCCGGTGGTGATGTTCGAGCCGATCGCCGCCCACGGCCGGGCCAACGCCGACCTGATGGTCATTAGCGGCCTGGCCGACCTGGTCGGCGACGCCGACCGGCTGGCGGACTACCTGACGGCCACCGTGCGCGATCGGGCTGCGCTGCGCGGGCTGCGGGATCGAACGCTCGCCCACCTGCGTCGGCCTGATCTCGCCGACGGGCTCGGTCTGCTCGCCGAGTCACGTCCCCACCAGGACACCCCGGTCCGGCGGGCCTGGCCGATCCGGCCGACTGACGCCTTGTTCGCAGCCGTGGAGACTGACGACGTGCCCCAGGAGGTGGGCGTGGTCTGCCAGCTCGGCGCCGGACCGGACGGCCGGGTGCCGAGTCTCGACGCCCTGCGCCTAGAGCTGGCGGCCCGGGCCCGGTTGCTGCCCGCCCTGCACCGTCGACTTGCTGGCACTGGACGCCTCGGCTGGATCACCGACACCGACCTGGATATGGACCGGCAGGTGGGCGAATGGGTGCTGTCGACCGACTCCGGCTCACCCGAGGCCCGGCTGGAGATGGCGATGACCGCGGTCGGGAGGTTCTGGTCGCAGCGTCTGCCCCGCGACCGGCCGGCTTTTCAGGTCCAGCTGATCCGAGCCGAGCACGGCCCGCTCCGGGAAGGCGCCACCGGCTCTCCGGCCGTGGCCGCCTTGGTCGCGTTCAAGATGCATCACGCGGTGGCGGACGGCATCTCCGCCCTGAGCCTGCTGGACCGCCTGCTGACTCGACCGTCCGGTCTGGACCGGGCGAGTTCATCAGGTCCGACGAGCGAGTCGGGGTCCGCCGCCTCGACGGCCCGGGCGGCCGTCACCGGACTGGTCAGCCTCGCCGCTCAGGGCCTGGCGCCGCCTCAGCCGTTGAGCCGTCCCCCAAGTCGGGACCGTCAGGTGGTGGGCTGGACGGTGTCGCTGGCCGAGGTGACGGCTCGGTCGAGCGCGTTGGGTGTCCGACGCCACGAGTTCGTCCTCGGTCTGATCGCCGAGGCCCTCGGCCGGCTGCTGCGTCCGGCCGCTCTGGTGCGCGACGGCTCGAGTCTGCGGGCGATGGTGCCGGTCGCCATCCGGCCGGCCCGGCTGGACCGCTTCTTCGGCAACTGGACCGGAACCTTGGCCGTTGACCTGCCGGTGGAGCCGATGCCGTTCTCTACCCGGGTGGATCTGCTGGCCCGCGAGATGCGGACTCGGGCGAGTCGGGGCGAGCCGCTCGCCAGCCACCTGGTGCTCCGGGCGGCCGGTCGGCTGCCCCGACGACTGTTCGCGGCCGCGGCCCGAGCCGTCTACGGGGCCCGGTTCTTCCACACCATCGTCTCCTACCTGCCCGGGCCCCGGGAGGAGCGCTTCTTGGCCGGCGCACGGGTCGGGGCCATTTATCCAGTGCTGCCGTTGGCCCCCGGCGTGCCGATCACCGTGGCCACGGTCACCTTCGACTCGACGTTGGGGGTCGGGGTCACTGTCGACTCCGGACTGGGCGTGGATCCCGACACTGTTCGAGCGGCTTGGGACCAAGCCTGGGCGGCCACGGACGGCCAGCCGGCCGGGGCGCCGGTCAGCGCGGCCCCAACCGGCAGCTGAGGGAGGCTTAACGATGGACGGCTCCACCGTGATCGCCGTACCGATCGCTCTGGGCGCGGCCGCTGCGTTCGGCGGTGCGGGCTATCTGCAGCACGTGGCCGCCCACCAGGCGCCGCCGCGCGGACCGCTGCGCCCGCGGCTGCTGTGGGACCTGCTGCAGATCCGGGGGTTCCGGTGGAGCATCGTGCTCAGCGCGCTGGCCTTCGCCTTTCAGGTCTCGGCGCTGAGCCTCGCCCCGCTCGCGCTGGTGCAGCCCCTGCTGATCACCCAGTTGATTGTCTTCCTCGGACTGGTCACGGTCCGACAGCACCGCACCCAGGATCGCAAGCTGCTGCTCGGAGCGGGTCTGGCCGCAGTTGGACTGACCGTGTTTCTGCTCACCAGTCGGCCGTCTCCGACACCTCCGGGGGTCCAGATCAGCGGCGGCGCGGCGCTGACTCTGGGACTGACCCTGGCGGGGGTGGTGATCGCCGCTCTGGTCGCGGCGTCCCGACTGCCGAGCGAATGGCGATCGGTCTGCCTGGCCGTGGCCTGCGCCGTCTGTTACGGGGTCACCGCGGGGTTGGTGCGCACCCTCAGCCTCTCGGGCTGGGGCTCGCTGTTCCAGCACTGGGAGCTGTACGCCATCGTGGTGATCGCGCCGTTGGGTTTCCTGCTCAACCAGAACGCCTTCCAGAACGGCGTCCTGGGCTCGGTCGCGGTCTCCATCATCACGGTCGGGGATCCGATCGTCTCGATCACAGTCGGGGCCATCTGGCTGGGGGAGACGCTGGCCGTCGGCTGGGGCTGGACCACCGCTCAGGTCCTGTCGCTGCTGATCACCATCGCCGGCACGATGCTGCTGGCCCACCGTGCCCAGGTGGTCGTCGACCGCGCCGGCCAGAGCGCCTCGGCGGAGTAGAGCTGAGGCTGGTGCGATGGAGCTGACCGGAGCCCGAGCCCTCGTCACCGGGGCCAGTAGCGGCATCGGCCGGGCCGTCAGTGTGGCCCTGGCCCGGGACGGCACCCGGCTGGTGGTCACCGGTCGGGACCGAACCCAGCTGACGCAGGTGGCCGCGCCACCGAAGCCAGAGCCTGGCCGGCCGACCTGAGCGATCCGGCTCAGCGCGCGGCCCTGGCGCACCACACCGAGAATCTGGACCTGGTCGTGCTCAGTGCCGGGCTGGGTCGCCGAGACCTGCTCAGCGATCATCCGGCGGCCGACGTGCAACGGCTGGTCGGGTTCAACCTGACCGATCAGATCGACCTGGTCACCCGGCTGCTGCCCCGGCTGAACCGCTCCGGACGGCTGGTCGTAGTGGGCTCCATTGCCGGCGCGCTCGGGGTGGCCGAGGAGTCGGTCTACGCCGCGTCGAAGGCCGGCCTGATGATCTTCGCCGACAGCCTGCGGGGCGAGCTGGCCCGGCGCGGCGTAGGGGTCACGGTGCTGGTTCCCGGGGTCGTCGACACCGCCTTCTTCGACCGCCGAGGTGCGCCGTACGACCGCCGCCTCCCGCGCCCGGTCTCCGCCGAGCGGGTGGCCCGGGCGCTGCTGCGGGGCTTGCGCCGCGACCGCGCCGAGGTGGTGGTTCCCGGCTGGTTGCGGATCCCGATCGTGGTTCGCGCGGTCCTCCCGCAGACCTACGCCCGAGCCGTCCGCCGATGGGGCTGACGGCCCAGACCGTCGAGGCGTGGACTCAGCCGCGCATCGCCCGCAGCGACTCCCGCAGCGAGCTGGTGGTGGCCAGCACAGCCGACGGCTCATAGCCGCAGTGCGCCATGCAGTTGGCGCAGCGCGGGTCGCGGCCCCGGCCGTACGCCTCCCAATCGGTGGTTTCCACCAGCTCGGCGTAGGTCTTGGCGTAGCCATCGCTCATCAGGTAGCAGGGGCGCTGCCAGCCGAATAGCGAATAGCTGGGAATGCCCCACGCGGTGCAGCCGAAGTCGGTCTTGCCCTCCAGGAAGTCCAGGAACATCGGCGAGTGGTTGAGCCGCCAACGCTTGCGGTTGCCGCCGGCGAACGCCTTGGTGAACAGCTCCCGCGTCTCCGCTACACCCAGGAAATGCTCCTGATCCGGCGCCTTGGCGTAGGCATAGGCCGGGGAAACCATCATCTGGTCGACCTCGAGGTCGTCGTTCAGGTAGTTGAGCACGTCGATCACGGTCTGCGGGGTGTCGGTGTTGAACACGGTGGTGTTGGTCGTCACCCGGAAACCACGCTCCTTGAGCCAGCGCACCGCGGCCACGGCCTCCTCGAACACGCCTTCCTGGTTGACCGAGAGGTCGTGACGCTCCTTCAGCCCGTCGATGTGCACGGTGAAGGCGAACCGGTGGGACGGCTGGAAGTCGAACTTGTGCCACCACTTGCGTACCAGTAGGGCGTTGGTGCACAGATACACGTACTTCTTGCGCGCCAGCAGTTCGTTGACCATCTCATCGATCTGCGGGTGCATCAGCGGCTCGCCGCCCGCGATGGAGACCATCGGCGCCCCGCACTCCTCCATCGCCGCGACCGCGTCGGCCACCGGCATCCGGCGTCGCAGCTGGTCGGCCGGGTGCTGGATCTTGCCGCAGCCCGCACAGCCCAGATTGCAGGCGAACAACGGCTCGAGCTCGACCAGCAGCGGGAACTTGTCTCGACGCTTGATCTTCTGGCGGAACAGGTACGTGCCCATGGTGAGGCTCTGTCGCAACGGCATGGTCATCGGGAACGGATCTCCTTCGGCAACGTGAACTCAACGGATTCGTAGGTGATGTCGCGGTGGTGGACCTCGACCGGTCCGAGCGCGCCGAGGGCCCCCACCACGTCGTCGACCAGAGACTGCGGAGCCGAGGCGCCCGCCGTGAGCGCAACCGTCCGCACCCCGCCCAGCCAGCCCAGGTCGATGTCATCGGCATCCTCGATCAGGTGCGCCGGGATGCCGTCACGCGCGGCGCGCTCGACCAGGCGGACCGAGTTGAAGGAGTTCGCCGAGCCGACCACCAGGCACAGCTGGGCCTCGGCGGTCACAGCGGCCAGGGCCTGCTGGCGATTGGTGGTGGCGTAGCAGATGTCGTCCGAGGCGGGACCGCGCAGCAGCGGAAACCGCTCGGCCAAGACGTCGACGATGCTGGCCACCTCGTCGGCGGCCAACGTGGTCTGGACCAGATAGGAGATCCGGGCGGGATCGGGCACCTGCACCCGCCATGCCGCGTCGACGTCTTCGATCAGCACCGTGTGCTCGGGTCGCTCACCCATGGTGCCGACCGTCTCCTCGTGCCCGGCGTGGCCGATGAACAGCACGGTCTGACCCGCGTCGGCGAAGCGCCGCACCTCCGCGTGCACTTTGCTGACCAGCGGGCAGGTGGCGTCCACCACGGCCAGCTCTCGCTCCGCCGCCGTGGTCCGCACCGCTGGGGCTACCCCGTGGGCGGAGAACACCACCGGGTACCCGTCCGGCACCTCGCTGAGCTCCTCGACGAAGACTGCGCCTCGCTCCCGCAGACCGGTGACCACATGTCGGTTGTGCACGATCTGCTTGCGGACGTACACCGGGGCCCCGCGCTGCTCCAGCAGCCGGTCCACGATGTCGATGGCCCGAACCACCCCGGCGCAGAAGGAGCGCGGACCGGCCACCAGCACCTGCCGCCGGCCGCGCGCGGCACCCCAGGCTGCCAGAGCCGGGCCGACCCGCTCCAGCACCCGCAGCGCGTGCTGCAGCTTGGCGACCGTGGCCGGTCGCCACAGCGACGCGACGCTGTCGTCGGCGATCACCCGGACCACCACCGGGTCGAGATCGGTTCCGTCCTGAAGCAGCCACGCCGACTCGGTGTCCACGGCCAGCGCGCCCGCGTCGGCCAGCTCGGCCCGCTCACCACGACGGGTGACCAGATGGTCGACACTGACGACCGGGCCGGTCCAGACCCGCAACCCGGCCCGCCGCAGGGTGGCCGCCACCAGTCGAGCGGCCGGGCACTCCAGCGTCGCCGGCACGGGCGCCTGGGCCCTCGCCGACACGGGCGCCTGGGCCCTCGTCAGCTGGTGCACCTGGGTCGCCACCACGATGTCGCCGGGCCGCAGCGCCGGGTCGAGGCCACCTGCCACCCCGGCCACGGCCACCGGCCCGGTCCGGGGCAGCCGACCCGCGGCCACCGCCCTTTTCGCGGCAGCCGGGCCGGCGCCGGCGACCTGCACCGTGGCGGCCGGGAGACCGCGGCGCAGGGCCCGGGCCTCCAGCCAGGTGGGGGCGTAGACCAGCGGCTCGCCGCTCGCTGGACGCTGGGTCATCCCGGTCATCGGTGACCTCCCAGATAGCGACCCAGGGCGCTGACCGGGAACACGAGCCGGTACAGGTGATAGCTGAGATAGAAGTCCCCGGGGAACCCGGTGCCGGTGGCGTACGGCTCGTCCCAGCCTCCGTCGGACCGCTGCCGACCGACTAGCCAGGCGATTCCGGCCCGGGTGGCCGGCGCGTCCTGCTGGCCGGCGGACAGCAGGGCCAGCAGGGCCCAGGCGGTCTGGGAGGGCGTCGACTCCCCGGAACCGATCCACGCTGGGTCGGTGTAGGAGCGCAGATCCTCGCCCCAGCCTCCGTCAAGGTTTTGGTGCTCGACCAGCCAGGTGACGGCCCGGCGGATGGGGGCGCCGTTGGACGGTCGCCCCGCCGCGACCAGGGCCGGGACCGCGGCCCCGGTGCCGTAGATGTGGTTGGCGCCCCAGCGGCCGAACCACGAGCCGTCCGGGTTCTGCTCGGCCAGCAGCCAGTCCACCGCGTCGGCCAGGTCGGCGGCGGGTGCCCCGGTGGCGGCGAGCATCTCCAGCACATGGGCGGTGACGTCGGCGCTGGGCGGGTCGATGACCGCCCCGAAATCGCAGAACGGCAGCCGGGAGGCGAGCTGGCGGGTGTTGTCGGCGTCGAAGGCAGCCCAGCCGCCCCGCCGACAACGCATCGCCCGAACCCAGTCGACACCCCGCCGTGCCGCGGCCGCCCGGTCCGGGGTCGAGCGCGCTCGACGCAGGGCGAGCACCACCTCGGCGGTGTCGTCGATGTCGGGATAGAGGTCGTTGTCGAACTCGAAGGCCCAGCCCCCCGGCGCGGCGTCGCGGCGGACGGCCCAGTCGCCGCGGACCGAGATCTCCTCGGCCACCAGCCAGTCGGCCGCCGTCTCCAGCGCGGGGTGCTCGGCCGGGAGCCCGGCGTCGCCCAGAGCGATCATGGCCAGCGCGGTGTCCCAGACCGGGGACTGGCAGGCCTCGATCCGCCGCACCGCTCCGGCCGGGGTGTCCTCGCGTACGGTGAAGCGCTCCCAGCCGGCCAGTCCACGATCGATGACGGCCTTGTCGGCCGGGCGGCCCAGAGCCTGCAGGGCCATCAGCGAGTACACCCACGGCGGCTGGATGCCGCCCCAGCACCCGTCGGCCTCCTGCCGCTCGACCACCCAGTCGGCCATTGCACCCTCGGTGAGGATCAGGCGTTCCACTATCTGGCGCGCGTCTCGCAGAATTCGAACCGCAAGCTCCGCGACGTCGCGGCGGCTGTCGTCGACGAGGTGATCCAGCGAGGTGAGTCGGCTCGATCCGCTACGCGCCGCGAGGGGGCTCGGTCAACTGCGGATCCCGCGCCGAATCCTCGACCTTGAGCAGGTCCCGCCCCTTGGTCTCAACAACGAAAAACGTGGTGAAAGCGGTGATTGCGGCGAGCAGCGCCATGTAGCCCGCGACCGGCACCCAGCTGTCGTTGAACACCTTCAGCAGCGTGGCGCCGATGACGCCGGCCAGTCCGCCGGCGGCGATCGCGCTGAACTCACGAGAGACCGCGACGCCGAGGTAGCGGTGGCTGCTGCCGAACATCTCCGGCAACAGCGCACATTGCGGACCGAGCATGGCCTGGATGCCAACGCCGATCCCGATCGCGACGACCACCACGGCGAGCCAGCCGATCCCGAGCGAGAGCAGCCACCAGGCTGGGAACGAGTACACCAACAAGAAGAACGCACCGAAGCGGTACACCTTGACCCGGCCCAGCCGATCAGAGATCGCCCCGGCGAGCGGACAGGTGATCATGGCCAGCAGCGAGCCGACGGCGACCGCGAGCGAGCCGGTGCTCTTGCCCAGCCCGACCGCTTGGCTGGCAATGAACGCGGCGGCCAAGGTTGAGAACATGTAGGAGCCGCCATTCTCGGCCATTCGAAGCCCGATTCCGCGTACCACGGTGCCGAGGGAGTTGTGAACGAGTTCGGACAGCGGATTCTGGGCGACCTGCTCGCGCTCTTCCAACTGGATGAACGTCGGGGTCTCCCGCAGCCGGAGCCGGATGAACAGGGCCACCAGGATGAGGAGTATTGAGACCAGGAACGGGATGCGCCAGACCCAGCCCAGCAGCACCTCGTCGGAAAGGGTGGAGATGCCGAGGAAGACTGCCGAGGCCAGCAGGGTGCCGGCTTGGATACCGATGAACGGCAGTGCGGAGAAGAAGCCGCGTCGTTTCACCGGCGAGTACTCAGCCATCAGCACCGTGGAGCCGGCCTGCTCGGCGCCCGCTCCGAAGCCCTGGAGGAGCCGCATGAGCACCAGCAGCACCGGGGCCCAGACGCCGATGCTGTTGTAGGTGGGGAGCAGACCGACGGCTGTGGACGCGCCACCCATCAGCAGAATCGTCACCACAAGCACCCACTTGCGGCCAAGCTTGTCTCCGAGCACCCCGAAGAAGAGCCCGCCCAGCGGTCGGGCCACGAAACCGACGCCAAAGGTGGCCAGGCTCGCGATCAACCGGGTGCTCGGGTCCAGTTCGGGAAAGAAGAGCGTGCCGAAGATCAGGGCCGCGGACAACCCGTAAAGTGCGAAGTCGTAGTACTCCAACGCGCTGCCGACACTGGAGGCCAACGACGCCCGGATCAGGTTCTTGCGGTACTCCGGATCATCGGAACCGGGCTGGATCTGTGCTGAAGCAGAGTCTGTCATCGCTGCCTCCTCGAGGTGGTGGGTGATGGTGCGGCGCGTGCACGCACTGTCGGGCGACCCGGTTCAGGTCCTCATGTTCGGGCCGAGGCGGAGGCCACGATGTCGGCGGCCAGATCGGAGAGGGAGCGTTCGGCGACGGTGCTCCACCGCAGAAGCTGGGCGAAGGCTTCGTCCATCTCCAGGTTCTCCCGATAGGCGATGATCCCCTTGGCCTGCTCGATGACCGTACGCCCCTCCAGGGCCGCGAGGACCTGGCGACGCACGGTGCTCACCGTGCTGTCCATCGATCGGGTCAGGATCGCCGCCGTCAGGTCGGCGAAGGTGCGAGCGCAGAGGCGGCCCTCGGCTCCTAGCAGCACGCGGTCGGCGTGGAAGATGTTGAGCGCACCGATCGACGTCCCGCGCCACAGCAGCGGCACGGCGTGCACGGCGTGGAAACCCAGTTCCACTGCGCGTGCCCCCAGCGGGGGCCAGGCCTGCTCCAGGTCCGGGCTGGTCGCGGCGACGCTGCACTGCTCATGGAACGCGTCGAAGCACGGCCCGTTCTGCTGTTGCAACTGGTAGAGCTCGAGCTCTTCGGCGCGATGGGACGACGAGGCGAGCAGTTCCAGACTGTCGTCGGCCACCTCGACCAACAGGCCCGCCGCCTCGGCACCGAGCACCTCGACGCAGTCGAGCAGCAACAGCACGAGGTCGCCGGCGGTATCGGTGGAGTTGGCCATCCGGGAGGCCGCGTCGGCGAACGCGCGGGCGGCGGTGATGGGCTGAGTCATCGTCGTAGCTCCTAGTACAGTGTCGCTTCTAATTATTTGGGTATAGGTGGCGGAGTTTGGTGCGG